>JAIQGE010000002.1 GCA_020072815.1 Terriglobia bacterium
TGACGTGCCCCCCAAGAAGTAGCCCAGTCAAAATGAGACTTCTCCGTTAAGATGGCCCGCCAGGGCCAAGGAGGAGAAGTGAGAAAGAGTCGGTTCAACGAAGAACAGATCATCGCCATCCTGAAGGAATCGGAAGCTGGGGTGGAGACCGGAGAACTGTGCCGGCGGCACGGGATCACCAAGGCGAGCTTCTATCGCTGGAAGTCAAAGTACGGAGGACTGGAGTTGAGCGAAGCCAAACGGTTGAAGCAGTTGGAAGAGGAGAACCGGCAACTGAAGCACATTGTGGCCGAGCAAACGGTAGACATCCGGGCGTTGAAGGCGGTGCTGGCAAAAAAGTGGTGAGCCCGCAGATGCTACGAGAGGCAGTGCTGGTAATGCAGGTGGAGGTGAGCGTAAGCCAGCGACGCGCCTGCGGGCTGATGAAAGTGCATCGGGCCAGCTGCCGCTATCGACGGCGGCGCAGCGAAGATCCAGGCTTACGGACACGGTTGCGCGAGCTGGCGGAGACACGACGACGGTTCGGTTACCGGCGATTGCAGGTGTTGCTGCTGCGCGAAGGCTGGCGGGTAAACCACAAACGAATCTACCGGCTGTACGTGGAAGAGAAGCTGGGACTGCGCCGCAAGCGTGGACGGAAACGGTCGGGTGTGCGCCAGCCACTGCTGGAGCCTACAGGAGCCAACCAAGTGTGGTCGGTGGACTTCATGACCGACGCGCTCAGCTCGGGACGAAGGTTTCGGATGTTGAACATCGTGGACGACTACACGCGCGAGGCCGTGGCCATCGAGGTGGATACTTCACTGGGTGGTCTGCGGGTAGCTCGAGTGTTGGAAGAACTGAAGATGCAACGCGGGCTGCCAGGGCAGATCCGCTCCGACAACGGACCGGAGTTCACCAGCCGGGCGCTGGACCAGTGGGCGTATGAGCACGGCATCCGGTGGCACTATATCCAACCTGGACGACCGATGGAGAATGGCTACGTGGAGAGCTTCAACGGGCGCTTGCGCGACGAGTGCCTCAACGAAAACTGGTTTGCCGATCTGGCTGAAGCACGGGAAACCATCGAAGCCTGGCGCCAGGACTACAACCAATGCCGGCCGCACTCGGCGCTCGGCTATCGCACCCCGGAAGAGTTTGCAGCGGCGGCGGGTGGGGACTGTGGAAAAGACGGCGGCCGGGCCGCCTTGGAAAACGCTCCGCGTTTCCCACTTTCCCACAGCCTCGATGGCTGCGGGCATCAACCTGGAAGTGCTATGCTCGAAACCCAAAGCCAGGAGAATGTCTCATTACGAATGGACTAAAGATGGGGGGCACGTCAATGCGGCGAAAGATGCCGGCAAGACCGTCAAGGACTGGATGGGCGCTAAGATCGACTGTCTGAAAAATGACATGCCCAGGCGGATGTTAGGGAATTGCTGTGTCCTGCTATGCGGCGAGACCAATGGTGTTAAATACACAAAAAAATCTAAGTCCGTGCGAGACGATTTCGGCATCAGGAAATCGCTGCGAAAAGAAGTGAGGGTGATTCTCAACCCAATTCACGACCGAATGACCAGGTATGAAATGAAGCTCAAGAGGCGTTTTTTGTCGCACGATGATCGTTGGGTGGTTTCAGTTTGGAATAGGGGCAAGGAGGATAAGAATGGCAGAGCGCGGGACGGCAGCGATCCCGCCTGGAACATATTCCGCAATGGCAAAGAGGAAGAAAATGTTGTTACCCGGTTAGACAATCAAATGAGTTTAGAGATTGGTATATTGGAAATCCCAGGAAGATAAAACACAGGGGGAAGCGCTGATCGTCCTTGTGGAATACTGCCCCTTCAGCATCATATTGATAGCCTGCGGCGTTCCCTAAATGCGTCCCTCGGCTCTGCCTTTGGCGGCAATCGTGGGGGGGCGGACTCCAGGAAGCGTGGAATGGATGCGGGCCTAAGCGGGAGTTTTGTTGGTGCTTAGGGATGACCGCCCACGGCACTGATTGAAATGGAAACGGGCTCCGACCCCGATCTGGAAAAATTGTCGTCCCAGGAATTTGAACCTGTCCGTGCAAGACCGTTAGCTTTTAAGTCGTCTCCGTGACCCTGACCGCCATTAATTTCTCCCCAGCCTTTCCCAGACCGCGAGCGATCTATTGAGTTTCAGGTCAGCGCTGTTCTCATGTGCTTTCTCCCTTTCAGCAACTCACTTTTATAGCGCCATTTTGATTGTCAGGTAAACACTTTTCTCATTAGGAACCTCAAGATTGTTCCCACTTCCTTTCCGTATTCGAAAATACGTCAGGCGGCCTCACGCCGTTGTTAGAACTGCCGAAATTATCTGTCGACGTTTGCGCCGACGCTCGCGGGGATGGAGAGTCAGAAGGTTCTGGCTCGCCCTCTGCCAGATTGTTTTAATCGCTCAGCTTATCTTTCGCTGAAATGAAATGGACATGCAGCTCCGGCGGAGGCCCTATCGTGTATTGCTCAATCGGTAATGAGTCGAACCAATTGTGAAGTTCTCTGGTTGCCCGCATATCGCCAGATGCGGCCTTGTTCATCATCTGAGTCAAAGTCGCTTCGAGCTTGGTGATGCTGCATGGGCGACCATTCTTAGTAACCCTGACACGCTCATTTACGATCTTCATAAATGTCGCCACTAAGCCTGAGGAACCTCTGGGGCGTCCTTTTCGATTTCCTGATTGGCCTTTTACGAACTGTGTGTGTTTGGGCGGCTTACCGTAACCAATGTCATATTCACCCTTATGCCTCGCCATTTGTCGCCTCCACAGCTGTTGCAAGTTCATCAAAACACTTGCCCGTTCCTGCGTGAATTGCACGATCTCCGGTATGTCGCTGCCAGCGTCTGATTGCTACATCGACATACAGCGGATCAATTTCTATCCCATGGCAGACACGTCCCACGCGCTCGGCTGCTATTAATGTGGTGCCAGAGCCAAGGAAGCTGTCAAGAACCAAATCACCCCGAGCGGAGCAGTCGAGCAAAGCATCGGCTACTAGATTTATCGGCTTACAAGTTGGATGCAGCGCGAGGAGATTCCCTTCATCACCCTGGCGCGCGAGAGTGTTTACGCCTGCATATTCCCACACGTTTGTGCGGTTACGTCCATACTGGCCTAACATGACGTTGTTGCGGTGGACCCCTCTGCCGTTGCGAAAGACAAAGACAAGCTCATGTCGGGAGCGATAGAGCGATCCCATTCCCCCGTTGTTCTTCACCCAAACGCAAACGTTAAGGAGGTCGCTGTAAGATTGATCGCCAGCGGCCATGAGCTCTTTTATGTGTCTCCAGTCCATGCAGACGAAATGAACGGAAGCCGTGACGCTGTAGAGAGTCAACAGGCGCAGGGCTGAGAGGAGAAAGGCGACGAATTCGGTCCCGCTCATCTCCCCGGCGGCCATTTTGAACTCTCGATGGTGGATCGTGCCTTTGCCGCAAACGTTACCGTCAATCTGTACATTGTAGGGCGGGTCGACGAAGACAATATCCGCGCGCCGGCCCTCCATTAATTGATTGAAAGAGCACTCCTGAATGGCGCTACCGCACAATATCCGATGCTTTCCTAGTTGCCACAGGTCGCCGGGGCCAGTAGTGGCCTGCGCGGTCTCATCGATTATGAAGTCATCGGCAGGATCATTTTTTTCTGGCTTGGGCTCTTGCAGTATCAAGTCAACTTCAGCCATCTCAAAACCAATGTCCGTGACATCCAAGTCTTCGCCAATCGTCAGCAGATACTGCAGCTCGATGGCGAGGATTTCTTCGTCCCAGCCTGCTAATTCTGCCAAGCGATTGTCTGCCAAAACGTATGCTCGAATTTCATCCTCTGTTAGGTTTTCCAGCAGGATCGTCGGTACTTTTTCAAGTCCGAGCAGCTTGGCGGCCCGGACGCGACCGTGGCCTGCGATGATTCTGTTATTTCGGTCAATAATGACAGGATTGACAAAACCAAACCTGCGGATGCTGGCAGCGATTTTGCGAATTTGCCGTTTGGTGTGCGTCCTGGCATTTTGGCAATTTTCTACCAGGGTGCTTATGAGAAGGTAAACGATAGCCAGCTCAGGAACGCTGGCTTTCAGCTGCTCTTGATTCAGTGCTTGTCGAATTTTGGGCCATAAATCTCCTCGTTGGTGGTAGCCGATCGCTGAGCTCTTCTTTCGCAAGAAGTCTCTGAGTAAGAATTATTTGGGCTGTGGCACTGAGGTTCAAGAATTACTTATTTGCGATACACTGTATTACGTACTATTAATAATATATGCCGCGATCGAAACTACACACGCCTCTCCTCCTCAATGAACCGTCGAGGGAGGACTTGGCACACATTTGCCGTGTCCTAAACGGGGAGAAACAGCCGGAGCTTCGGTTGGCTTTGAGCCGACTCATCAAATCCTGGCAAGCGTCAGGGCCAAATCTGAAGAAAATGATGCATGCGGACTTCGGGCAGTGGCGAGATGTTCAGGAGAGCTGGAAGGCGACATGGCTGCCAACTCGCACCGGAAGAGCGCACCTGCTGTTATTGCCCGACCTGCCACCAGGTCACATGAAAAAAGGACAAGACGGAGCATGTCGACCCACTCCGGAGGGCGGAGCGCTGTTGCTGTTCTATTCGCTGACACTCAATCCGGAATGGGACAGGCTGGGCGGCCCCTGTGAACGGTGTGCCAGGTATTACGTCATGAACACTGTCCGTCACAAGAAGTACTGCAGCCGCAGATGCAGCAGCTTTGCTACGGCCACCGCGTCTACTAGAAAGCGTCTGGATGAGGAGCACGCCGACAAGCTGCGGCGCGCTCAGGCAGCAGCGCAGATGTGGCCTAAAATCCGGACGATTCTTAACTGGAAACAGTGGGTATCACGTAAAGAGCCGGATATTACGCCAAAGTGGTTAACTCGAACGGTTAACAAGGGAGAGTTACGATCGCCGCAAAGCAGGAGGAAAGTATCAGGACGCTCGTCTAGTGAAATGAGAGCCAATATTGCTGAACGGCAGGGCCGGCCGGCGTAGAGCTCTTCTCGATTCCAGGCTTCTGTCACAGCGTTCCCCTTCGGTTTCGAGGAACCGTCAAAAAGGCCCTTCGCGCAGTGCACGCCAATGTAAATGACGCAGCGCGAGCCAGTTGTGTTGGAACGGAAGAGAGGTGTCTTGTTGAACCAGGGCACATACAGCCAGGCAACAGATACCACCCAACGCAGCTACGTTGTTATGAGCTGAGTCGTGTATCTGATGTTGAGTGTCGGAAGGCTGAGAGCTGTGCTCATCCTGTGTTCTGTGTCTGGCAACACAAAGATGGGGGGGAGCCGCTGGGGGTGCTCTGTTCGACTACTGCCGTCAAACCTGCCTTGTGAATGGCGCCAAACTGCTGGCCCCCGGTGAATCGCAATCCTGAGCCGGAGCGGTCGCCACTTGTCAGCGCCGACGGCTCTCCGATGTCCCGCGAGGGTGGGTTGATCATTCCGCAGTGTCGTTGTCTACTTCTATCCCCAAGAGTTTGCCCACGAGCCCCAAAATGAATCCCAGCGGATATAAGACGTAGCTGATGCGGGTGTATCGTTCATAAGATTGCTTTGCTGTGACTGCAGTACTATTCACCTCATTTGTCACATTCGCAATGAGACGATCCCGCTTTTCGAACAGGCCCCTGAACGCAATGTTCGATTTATAGTCCTCGTCGTATAGTTCCTTAGTCCATTTCTCCAACGACGACTTGGGCGCGTTTGCGGGCGAGGTCCTAAAAGAAAAGATCTTTGATTGGAGTTGGTCGCGTGTTTTCGCAATACTTTCGTTCTCTGCTTCAAGTTCTTTGATTTTAGGAGCGTACTTCTGAGACTCTCCTAAAGTAGCGGCGAGCAAGCTTGCGTTCAAAAGTGACCGATCAATATCACGTTTTGTAATTGATTGAGAGATAATCAAGTCGTTGATCTCCGCCCAAAAAAACTCCAAGTCCAGATAGTTGGCACGTTTTTGGCCAAGGTGCCAGATGCCCTCCTTTATCGTTGAGAGATCGGTCTGCAATCCCGTCATGTCATCGCGCAGCAATGTCTCTTCCTGCACTTGAGCGATTCCAGCCATGAGCTCTTTCACTTTCTCCCGTTTCACTTCATGTAAATAAAACGTCGCCGCTACCACCGCAGTACCAGCGATTGTCAAAATGACCTCTGCAATTTTTCTCTTAGGAGACTTTGTCTTTGCCATGGGGCCAGCATTATAGCCCGTCGCGTCCAAAATGCGGCTATCCGTCGCTCCAAGTAGGACGCCTCCGTCAACGCAAGAAAATGAACAAACGACTCGAATCGGGCAAATTGTTAGTCAGCTGCTTGATGCCAACATAACCGGGCAAAGTGGGTTCCGCTGGCGATTGAATGCTTTCTGGCTCAGACATTCACTGACGCAGAACTGCTCATCCTCGACAACGGAAACGACAACACTAAGGCCGTGATCCCGGAGCATCCGCGGACGACAAGGTTACATAGGTGGGAGCCGAGGAGATATGCACTCCTCGGCAGACTACTTCCGGAATAGCCCGGACTCGGGAGTAGTCCGTTTACTTCCCAAAAGCGGACTTATGGAGCACAACTCTCCTCTTTCCTGTCTCGCGGTCTCTTGGAAGGGACTTTGAGCCCAGGAGAAGCGCGCTACGAGGCTTGCGCCCTCGGGCGCCTCGTTGATTCATCCCCTTCAAATCACTATTTCAGTATGTTTAGTTGCTCAGCCAAAAGACGGCGGGCAGCCAAGCGCATTTCAGTGAAGTCCCGAACCTACAAACGGAGCAGTGGTACCGGTAAGTTGGCATAGAGGGAGATGTTCCAGGTGCTTTTTCGCTCATTGTCTGAGAACCAGGGTAACTCTTTGCGTCTGCTCCCGCTGCAGCTGAATATATTTGGGCGGCTTCTTGCCGTCCGGCCAGAAAATCTCAAGTTCAATGGTGGAGGAGCTCGGCGCGTTTGGTTCGATGATCGTTTTGATAACCTCGGACTCTTGCGTTCCGATCTTGCCAGCAAAGAGCGCCTTCAGCAGGTCTGGTGACGGCTGCTCGCTGGGAAAAGTCCCGGAGCGGAGCCATTCCTTTACATTTACCACTTTGTCCTGCTTGTTACACACTTTCCAGGCGAAGGGTTTCAAGTCGTCTTTATCGGCTCCCGCGAGGCGATACAGAAGAAGTGAATAGTAACCCCGGCGCATCGGGAAAAGTTCTTCCTGTTTTTCTGTCAATCCACCCCGCGATAGGAATCTGGCTTTGATTTCCGCGCGTGTCCCAGCTTTGCCTGCGCCAGCAGACCAGTGGCGTGATCCTGATTTACTTCGATGCGCAACTGGTAAGAATCGCGCTTTACCTGCGGACGCCGTATGACCAGCCCCAAGTCGGCTGCGCTGCGCTCGCCCTCGTGGTAGCGAGTATGGAAATTGACGCGAGCCACGAGCCCCGCCGCTTTGCTTACGTCAATCGTGTGAAGTTCCCGGATCTCCCGGCGCAAGTCCTCCAGAAACGCCTTCTCGATCTTCCGGGTATCACTGGCTTGCGCGACCGCGGCACGGAATTCGCCTGCGAAAAGAAACGTGATGAACTCCTCCGTCGGCCCGGAGTATCTCCGGACGGCATCGGCGGTCGCTTCTTCAGCTTCGCACCAGCAGCCCTGTATGACTCTGGCAACTGCGTTTAGAGGAATTTCCACCTTCGCCTCCGCAGCGCAATTTTACAGGTACTTTCTGTGATTCCGCACAGGGCAATTCAGTGGGCGATTTCGCCACAGGGTTTAGAGAAAACAAACGAACGACAAGCAAGGTTCCCGCTCCGGGTCCCCTGTCTCGCAATGAACTGCCATTTCTACTGTATACCGCCGCCAGCGACAGTTTGCCATATCCCCATACAGAGGATTCTATGAGCCTGAAACTTGAAACCACATTTCCCTGTTAGCTGCCACAATCATCCCTGATACCTCGCGCCAAAATCCCTGTTCAGTTAAGCCCCTACGCGTCACGGGTATTGTCTAAGTTGCCTGAAATGCTGACGATGGAGGGCAGTGTCGTATAATTCGGGTTCAGAAACCCAGAAATTTCCCTGTATTTTTCCCTGTTAACGGGAATTTCACGCAGAGACAGGTTCGCACCGGACTGCATCCACCGCCAGTTATTTCTTTATTTTCCAGCCGCGGATTTAATTAGTCGACGATCTTCTGCGGACGAGAGTCAGGCTGCGGACGAGAGTCAGGCCTCGCCACACTTCCAGACGCTGCCCAGGATTCACCCGGCGATTGTCGCCAAAGGGTTGAAGTCCGCGCTCAGCCGTTTAGTGAAAAACGGTGACTTGGTCTTTCGGTTTGGGCTGCATGGAGAGACGTTCAACATACGCTTTGAGCCGCGCCTCGCCGTCTTCGTGGACGAAGCCATGAAACGCCACGCCCATGCCCACGCCGGGATGCGAACTCACCGTCTGGCCGCCCACGTTGATCTCAGCGTTGTCAATCTTGATCACTAATGTGACGATCTGTCCCACCGGCAACGGTGAAAAAGTATAGATATAGCATCCTCCGATGGAAATATCGGATACCGTTCCCCAGTACCCGGCGTTGCCTTTTTCCGGATGGATCCGCACACCGGTGTCGCACGGGAAGCGCGGATGTTTGCGGCGGTCTTTGAAATCTACGGCTGCCATAGAGAACTCCTTACCGCATATTGTCCACCCATTAGACGGGGCAAGGACATTACCTAGGAGCAGGTGGTGCAGCGTCCAGGTGGGCGATGTACGAGTGAGTGGGGAAAGCCCGGCCCTTTTTCCGCCGAATCTGGCTTTATTCCACGAACCCAATTCCACGAACCCAATTCGACGAACCAAATATTCGACGAACCAAACGCGACGAATCCGCCTTCTTTTCGCAAGAGCTTCTGCTTCAAGCCGCAAGGCCGCAAATCCGCGGCAGGGACAAGCGCGCTTACATTGCGGCCCGCGTTTCCTTGGGCGGCCCGCTTTCCAGTTGTGCGATCAGCGCTTTGAGTTGCGCCACGATGGCTGCATCGCCAACCCCGGTGAATTCAATGCCCATGCCGCTGCCGGGAAGACTGGTCACCGTCCGGCCGGCGACGGCGGCGGTTGCGCCGCTTTCTGCCTGAGCTTCGGCTCCGCCGTTGTCGCTAATTTGCGTGCGGAAAAACAACATCACGGACGTCCCCGCGGGCAGCGGCGAAACGGTGGAAACAAAGCACCCGCCCAGGCAGATGTCCGCCAGCTTGCCCGGGTAGGACACGCGCTGGTTGTCCGCGCGGACCTCCACCGCCAGTTCACAGGGAAAGCGTGGATGCTTGCGCCGCTCGATAAGGGTCATAGGAGGACTAAGGTTGCGCAACGTATGGTGCTCCTGCTGCCCAAGAAAAGCAATATGGTTAGCGAAGAGTAATCAGGGCCGATTTCTCTGCAATCCTGAGCGGAGCCTCTTCAGAAATTCCATGCCATCCAGACGCGCCCATCCGCGTTTATCCGCGCAAATCCGCGGTAGGTTTTCTTTCTGGTAGAACTAGCGCAGCGCCTCTTCCACTTCGCTCAGCCAGTCCGGACGCTTCAGCACTTCGCGAGGCTTCGGCCCATCGGCCGCGCCTACGATGCCATCTCTCTCCATCAAGTCGATGAGATGCGCAGCGCGTCCGTAGCCGATACGCAACCGCCGCTGCAGCAGAGACGTGGACGCTTTCCCAAACTCGATCACCAGCCGTACGGCGTCCTGGTAAAGCTCGTCCTGCTCGTCGTCGGCGTCATCATCGTCCATGGAGCCAGTGACGGATACCTTTTCTTCTTTCGGCGCCTCCAGGAACTTCTGTTCGTACTGCGCCAAGGCTTGCGAGCGCCAGAATTCCACAACAGCATGAATTTCTTTTTCCGTGGTGAACGGCGCATGCAGACGATGAACGCGCGCCGATCCTGACGGCAAATACAGCATGTCGCCTTTGCCCAGCAGCGACTCAGCGCCATTGGCGTCAAGAATCGTACGCGAATCAATCTTCGTCGCCACGCGGAAGGAAATGCGCGACGGGAAGTTGGCCTTGATCAGCCCGGTGATCACGTCCACCGACGGCCGCTGCGTCGCCAGCACCAGGTGTATGCCCACGGCGCGCGCCATCTGCGCCAGCCGCGTGATGGACTCTTCCACGTTCGATTGGTCCAGCATCATCAGGTCGGCCAGCTCGTCAATAATGATCACAATGTAGGGCAGCGGTTTGTTGTCGGCGTCGTCCTGCTCGTCGAAAAGCCCGGGCGTTTCCCGCTCAAACAGCTTGTTGTACTGCTCAATGTTGCGGACGCCCTTGGCCGCCAGCGCCTTCAACCGGCGCTCCATCTCGCGCACCGCGTTGCGCAGCGCGTTGGCTGCCAGCTTGGGCTCGGTGATAATCGGCACGTACAGGTGCGGCACGCCTTCATAAATTCCCAGCTCCAGCCGCTTGGGGTCCACCAGGATCAGGCGCACCTGCTCCGGCGTCGCCTTATAAAGGATGGACATGATCATGGCGTTGATGGCCACGCTCTTGCCGGAGCCGGTTGAGCCCGCGATCAGCAAGTGCGGCATGGATGCCAGGTCCGCGGTGATGATGCGGCCGTTGATGTCCTTGCCCATGGCCAGCGTGAGCTTGCTCTTGGTGCCGATGAACTCCGCAGCTTCCATCACCTCGCGCAGCCAGATGGTTTCGCGCTCGTGGTTCGGCACCTGAATGCCCACGGTGGATTTGCCCGACATGCGTTCGATCAGGATGCTCTCCGCGCGCATGGCCAGGCACAGATCTTCTGACAGGCTGGTGACGCGGCTGTACTTCACGCCGGCTTCCGGCTTGAATTCATACGTGGTGACCACCGGCCCCGGATTGATCTGCGTGACCGTGCCCAGCACGTCAAATTCCGCGCATTTTTCCGTGAGCACTTCCGCCAGCACTTTCAGCTCTTCTTCATTCACCGCCTGCGAGCCTTCCGCGCGATGCAGCAGGGAAGTGGGCGGCAGCTTGTATCCGCCGGCAATCTTGGGCATCACCGTCTTGCCTTTGCGTTCCAGGTCGGCGCGCGCAGAGACGGCGGGCTCCGGCAAAGCTTCCGTGCCGATGGCGCCGGCTGTTTGTGACGCGGGCAGTTGCGACGCCGCGGCGGGCTGTGGTTCGTCGGCAAATGTGCGCTCGAAGTTGTTCGACGATGCGGGCTGCGCTTGCCGCGAATCTTGCTGTGTCGCGGCTCGCGCGCCGAGCGTCGCGCTGTTTGACGAACCATTCATCGCCGCCGCATTCCCCAGTCCGCCATTTGCAGACACGGCGACCACACGACGATCTGCTCCGCTGCGCCTGTCGGCTTCCTGCTGGCGACGGTCTTTTTCTTGCTGCGCCGCTTGCGCTTTGAGCAATTTCTTCTGCGCGCGTTTTGCCGCGCGGGCCGCGCGCCAATCCTGCAACCTCTGCCATGCCGCCAGCACAAACGCAAAGCGGCTCATAAACCACACGCGTGCCGTGGAGAAAGAAAACGCGGTGGAAAGATACAGCGCCACGGACACCACGGTCGCGCTCACAATGTAAGCGCCCACCAGGTTGAAGTAGTGCAGCAGCACGTCGCCCACAATGCGTCCCAGCAGTCCTTCCAGCGGGACGGCGCCGTGCCAGCGCATCTGCCACGGCAGCAGGGCCAGCAGCGCGGGAGCAAAGATCAGCAGAATCGCCGCGCCCAGGGCCTTGGCGCCGGGCGACGGCACTTCACGCGACCGGAACCAGCGCAAGCCCAGAAAGCCCAGCATCACCGGCATCAGGAAGACGCAGACGCCCATGCTCTGCACTAGCAGGTCGCTGATCACCGAGCCGAACAGGCCAATCCAGTTGCTCACGTGTCCCGCGGCGGCGTTAGAAGCGGAACCGGGGCCGGCGGTGTTGAATGAGGGGTCGGCCGGCGAGTAGCTCGCCAGGGCCAGGAAAAGGAGGGTCGCAGAGGCCAACAACAGGAACCCGATCAGCTCGTTGAGCCGGCGGTTCTTGGTTGGCGTGAAAGCGCGCGTAAGAAACTTCATTGAGGTGTTCCGCCCTTCAATAAGGACTTTATTTCTTTATCCTGTGTATTGAAGTCCAGAGTACACCAGAGCCAGATTATTATGGCAGAAACAAAGGGAAAAATGCGCGGGAATTCGTAGGCCTTTCGAGCTAAGGGGTGCTTAAACATGTTCCTTTGCTGGAAGGGATAAAGTCCGCCACGGAGGCACGGAGACACGGAGATGAGTTTGGGCAGGTAAGACATACCAGGGATTAACGCGGATCAGGACGACGAGATGATACGATTCGAATCATCAGCGCACGTCCGGTGACGCGGCGCGAGCTAGAGTTTTATGAAGAAAACTGACCGCAATGCGAATGGCGATATGCGCCCCGAGTATGACTTGGCCCGGATGAAGGGCGGCGTAAGGGGCAAGTATGTAAAGCGGCTGCGCGAGCGGACCAATATTGTGGTGCTGGAGCCGGAAGTTGCCGAAGCTTTTCCCAATGAACAGGCCGTGAACCAGGCCCTGCGCGGAGTCTTGAATACCACACGGGCCGTCCGTCGCACCGGCGGACTGGCGAATAAGGATCTGCATTCGCCTACTCCCAGGCGGCGTAAGAAGACGGAACCACGCCGGAGGGGCGGGAGGTAAGAGGTACGGCAGTTCCTTTTGGCTGACGATGATCAGTTCACACGGGCGGGACTGCTTTTCGCCTGGGCTCGAAATATATATTGTGGGTTGCCTGAGCAAAATGTTCGAGCGAAATTGCGCTTGCTTGAATCTCGAATTCCTTTGCGGTGCGTTCGTACACGAAGTAGGGCTCAAGTTCTCTGTCCGAAAGCAGGATCACTCTCCTGCGATGCTCTGGCTGGGCCGCTCGGCAACGGATCACCTCTTCAGGCGTGAATGACGTGGTCTTGGCAAATATTATGTAAGTCGTAAACCTCTTACCTTGCAATGCGTCTGCCACGCGCCGGAGGTTGTCGACATCTTGTTCCGTGATTTCATCATTAGTTTTTGCTTCGCCAATTGCAAGATGTACTTTGTCATCATATCCCGCGGCAACAACCACAACGTCTGTCTCGCAAGCATTAATCAGGGCCGTGACTGGCACGAGGGACATGCCGGTAGCGAAGATATGTTCCGTGCTTAAAACCGTATCAATCTGCTGCAAGGTTAACGCAACGGGAATACTGCCCTCCTGGTGGTTCTCTTTGCCAAAGAGACCTGAGCGCCGGAATGCCCAGTCTCGGTCGCGAAGGAGCGGCGTGATGTTGAATTCGGTTCCACAGTATTCACACTCAGTCTCTGTCGCAACCTCGTCTAAAGACAGCCAAAAACTAAGCTCACAGTTTGGGCATTTGAGATTCAAGCCAACACGGAACACTCCGTTCTTGAGAAGGTAAGTAAACGCGTCTTCTGGTTTGAGTTTTCTCTTTTCGCGGGCCTCGATGTACAGACTCTCGTAATCTTCAAATCGTGGCTGGTGTGTGACCGGGTCATTCTGCCCGATAATCTGAATCGCTCCTGATCTGGTGAAGGGCTGCAATGGGCCATACTGTTCAATCAGCTCTCGGATTCCGCGAATCTTGAACACTCGGCATCCCTGTAGCCCTCCCATTTGCCGTATCAGCCGACCCGCTATGAGACCGGCCTGACTTGGCACTGCTGTGATCCCGAACGCTTCGAACATCTTGGTGATCAGTTGGCGCGGCGGTAGGGCATTTATGTGTAAGTTGTTGCTCGTGACTTCGGTGATAATCCCAAGTCCGTCCCGCTGAGACCGAGCTACGTTCCATCTAAAGTGAGCATTCCGTCCGTAATACTCGTTTATCTCCGGAATAAATGGGAAATGAAAGCTAGGTTCATCCTTGCCCGATAATGCGTAAGGGTGGACGGTCACGACCACATGCTGATTGTGAAACTCGCGTTCATCGTAAAATGGCTTTTTGGGCAATTGGAAATGGGCGGACGGCACCGGCGTGCCGCTTGACACGGAGGCGAGCAAAGACTGTTGCTCCTCAATATGCATCGTGGCAGGTAGGACGTTGAGTCCATTCCACGTCGCATCCGTTACTGCGCACTGGAGTACTCTTGGTCCGAAATTCAAATCGGCGAGAGGTATATTGCCCTCTTGCCAGACTGCGACGGCATTCCTGAATCCGACCGGGTCTTCTGGTCGCTCATTTAACTTAGCCACCCAAGAGTCTTTAAACGTTCGTAGACGACCATCGTAAATTGGATCATAAAAAACCAGCTCTATATCCGAAGCGCGTAAATTCCAAAAGTTTACAATGTCGGAAAACGAACCTGCACTGCCTAAATAGACACCTGGGTCTCGCCGGTTTGGGGCGCGATCCCATTCAAGTCGATGGGCACAAATTCCAGAGGGGAATAGGACGTTATAGACTTCGTGCGGAACAGGCATTTCAGGGGCAATCTTGACGGCCTCGGCTTTGAGATTTCTTAAGACGAAGTCACGATAGTCCTTACCAATTTCTGCGGTTGTTGGATAGGATCCAAACGTTGCAAGTAACATGTCGCCAAGCGGATCATCTGGCTCCCACTCGAAAACCTTTGCTGAGATCTGCGGGATATCCTTGTCCTTTACGAACTCTTCAAACAAGTGACGCACTGGGTGGTAGATGTCCACGAAGGTTGCCAATTTGCCGCGCATGCCATCAATGAAGAGTTGTCTGTGGAGCTCAGGCCATGGTAGATGGGGAAAACGTGCAATAAAATTGGTTAGAGTATTGTCGTCGGAAGCCGCGTAGAGAGCATCAACATGGAACACCTCAATAAGTTGGTCGGCCAGATTAGTGTTGGCAGCAATAGGAATAATTGGGTTGTAGCGCCCTCCCCAGAGAGTATGAGTGAGGCGCAAGACTTTTCTGACATCTTCTAGATTGCCCTGACGCACGCACCAGCCGAAGCGCACAGGTCGATATCCCACCCGCAGATTAAGCGTATCCATAGCCCATAATCATAACCAAAGGCGAAGGCTGAGTTCCTCCGGAAAGGTCATAGAAGGACTATCTCCTCGCCGTACGGCCGTCGCGGGTTCGCAGGCGGAACGGATTAGACATAAGATATCTGCTGTGCAATGGAGCGTACGAAATGGCATATTGGCGAATGCAACTACATCCGGCCGAACCGGGCGAATCAATAAAACACTGTGTCGAGAGTCTCGCTGCTGGATATATTGGCTTGGATTTCAGCGCGGAAGTAGGCGACTTGATGCAGACTACAAAAGAGAAACTGCCGGAAAAGCAAAAAGACTACTGGGCATTTGCCCACGACATGAAAGTGGGAGATAGAGTGCTTGTGATCGCTCATCACTTTCCTTTTGCTCTAGCGAGGATTGCAGGTGAATACAACTATGTCCGACGGTTTGCTCCGGAAATTGGTGTATGGTTCCGGCATTTCCGCAAAGTTGACGAAGTTCATTTTTACGCGGATGTTAAGACAGACGTCCGCAAGTGGGATCAGCTGAAAATGACAGACACGATTTCGCCTTTGCACAATCAATCGTCTCAGTCTTATGAACTAATCGAGGAATGGCTGCAAAGGCTCGGTCAAAGCTGATGCATGTCGCTCCACTCCGTTCCGCGACAGCCTGCGGCAGCAAGGAATGATCTTTCTGAGCTTCTTTTCGCGGCCATGAATGGCCGCGCTTCCACCGGGGACTTTTCTCAACAAGCGGCATGTGAATGGCTGCGCGAAAATGAACACCTCCTCAAAGTTGCTTTGTCAAGATGTACTACTTCGTGCTGTATTCTCTTCTAGAAATCGGTTAAAATAAGCAAGCCAGTCCCAGGGCTGGAGAAGTGTAGGTCTTTGAAAACAGAAGCACTTGGCAATTAACAATTGGCAACTAGCCGAAAGACCCTGTTGCATTGCGGATGTCGCGGAGAATCAGTAGGTTAGGAAGAAATTTACTGATCGGTAAACAGTTGGGTGACCGTTGGGTCGAATGGAATAACTCCCTTTGTTTGCAACAAACGTACAGAGGGAGGGTGGGGGTGGAGTTACCAGATGGTCGTTGGCGATGGAGTTAAACAGGAATCGCCGGGATCGCCGACACCTCACCCCAGCCCGCGCAAAACCGGCGCAGTCCGGGGACCCCGACATCGCGCGTGATCGGCGTGATCGGAAAACCAAGGGTCACCGCAGAGAATGCGGAGATCGCAAAAGGGGAAGACACCGGGCGGGGCACCGGTGCCACACGAGTATCGCTGGGGATGGACTGGGGATGAGTCGAGTAAACCCTTTAGAATCCTAGTTGAGGGTAGAGAGGGTAGCCCCTTTTCAATCCGAACGACCTCTTTCAGCTCTTCCTACGCGGCGGAGCGACAAGAAACGAGCAACGCTGTACACTCGCAGCCGGACTCCACCCATGACTGAACCCGATGTAGCTCTTACCGACTATGCGGTGGCGCTGGAATGCGCCTACTTCGCCTATTCTCTTTGGCGGATGCGAAAGGGCCGGGAGCCGGTCTCCTTCTGGTTCATCACGGCTTTTCTCGCAACCGGCGTAGCGGGGCTGGCCGGGGGCACCGTGCACGGCTTTTTCAACCAGCCAGGATCAGTTGGACACGGGATACTCTGGCCTCTGGGCCTGGTGATGATCGGCGTGGCGGCGTTGGCGTTTGCGAACATCGCGGCAACTCTGCGCTTTACCGGAGGGGCGGTTCTGGCCATCTCTCGCGCCGCGTTCTTCCTGTTTCTTGTCTATTGTGTGGCGATTTTGTTTTTTAATGACCGGTTCGTGGTTGCTATTGTAGCCTACCTGCCGGCTGTGCTCTTCCTGGGCTGGGTGTTTTTCGATCAATATCGCCAGACCAGGCGGGCGGCGTTCGCCTGGGGATTGGCCGGCATCGGCATCACGCTTCTGGCCGCGGTTGTTCAGCAGGCCAGGATCGCGCTGCATCCGCGCTATTTCAATCACAATGCTGTGTACCACACGCTCCAGGCCGCGGGGTTGTTCATGATCTTCCTTACAGCGCGCGATTGCAGCAAACAGAAACAGACAAACGCCTGCGCGGAACGACCTAAGACCGCATCACCCACACCAGCACCGCGATCCCCACGATGATCCTGTACACCGCGAACGGCGCGAACCCGCGCTTGCGCACCCAGTTCATAAACCAGGCCACCACCGCCCAGGCCACGAAGAATGACACCACGAATCCGATGACCAGCACGACCCATTCGTGCGAGTTCATCGGCATGCGGCCCAGCGGTTCGCCGCCGTGTTTGGGATGCAGCGTTCGCAGCATGTCGTAACCGGTGGCCGCAACCATGGTGGGGATGGAGAGGAAGAAAGAAAACTCCAGCGCCGATGGGCGTGACATCCCGGCGAGCTGTCCCGCGGCAATGGTGGACATGGACCGCGAGGTCCCCGGGAACACCGCCGACGCAATCTGGCACACGCCGATCCACACCGCCTGAAACACCGTCATCTCTTCCACGTGTTCGGTTTTAAAGCGCCCGCCTTCGCGCCCGCCCGCGCGTGGCGTGCCGAACATGGCGTCCACAATCCACATGACGATGCCGCCCACCAGCAGCGACCAGCCCATCACCGTCAGGCTCTCCAGATGTTTGCCGATCACCTTGGTCAGCAGGTACGCGGGCCCGGCGGTGCACACAAACGCGATCATCACCAGCGTCAGCGGATGGTTGAGCGCGGTGCGGTCGTTGTTTTCGCCTTGCGGGAACGTTGCCAGGAACTTGGAGATGCGCGCGCGAAAGTAAATCGGCAGGCAGAGGATGGCGCCCAGCTGGATCACGATGGAATACATCTTCCAGAACGGGTCGTCCAAGTGGATGTTGAGCAGCGCTTCGCTGATGCGCAGGTGCGCGGTGGAGCTCACCGGGAGAAACTCCGTGAGTCCTTCCACCACGCCTAGAAATATTGACAGGAGATATTCGTGCAAAAAGTTTCCTCCGGTTGGATGGCGGTGCGCACGCGACTAGCGGCCAAAGCTTCTGCCCGTCAAGTCCGCGGGGACGTTCTGTTGCAGCGCGTAAATCAAGGCCCGGGCGCGCGGCCCCCAATCGCTCTCCACCGACTTCGCCGCCAGTTCGGTGGCAATGTCGATGCCCTTTTTTCTGGCTTTCTCGCTCTTGTCCTGCTGGTGCGCGGTGCGGAACATCTCCACCAGAGCGGCTTGCCGCCAGGCGGCGTTGTACAGGGCCTCCGCCGCTTTGGGCGATTCCGGATGCTCATGCGCGTAATGCTCGTACATGTCAGATTCTTTTTCCGGACACCTGACGTCGTCTTTCCATTCGCCACACAGCTTGTTGTCAATCAGGTCGTACGACGCCAGGTCCGCCCACCGGGTGTGGGGAAATTTCTTGATGAGCTCTTTCATCACGTCATCTTCAATCTCCGTGCGCAAGCTGGCGTCACGTTCGCGCGAAGAAGGCCGCGTCATCACGCCGGCTTTTTCCAGTTGCCACCGGATGTCGGCGGCGCGCCACAACGCTTCCCCCGCCAGCGGCGAGTTGGGAAAATATTCCTGCATGCGATAGTACAGCCGCATGGCGTCTTCCGCGGCATGGCGGCGACCGCCCCGCTGTTCGGCCTGGTTCTCAGAGTCCACGGCTTCGCCAAAAATGATCTGGTCGCCGTTGGGCGTGGCGTTGGTGATGACCATGCGGCTTTCCACCCAGCCGCTGACTTCACGCGGCTCCATGCGGGCCGTGTCCACCACTACCAGCACCTGCGCCCAGTCTTTGCCGTCAACGGTGGAGCGTGCTATCACCAACAGAACGTCGCGCCCGCGCGATGCCATGGCCACTTTTTGCGAGGTGGCGTCCGGCGCCACGTACATGGGAACTTCCTGGATCAACGTGCCGTGTTCTTTGTCCGCGGCCTGCGCCGGCGAGGTCAGCATGGCGATGGCGATGGCAATACTCAACAACAGCGGCCATCGAACTTGCTTGCCGCGCGTTCGCGAATTTGCTTTTCGGAGAACCATCTGTGCGCCGCTCATTGCGACAACCCGTAGACGGAAATATTCTGTTGCAGCTTGTACAACAGGCTGGCGGCCCGCGTTTTCCACTCGGGTTGAAGCTGGCTGGCCAGCTCCTGCGTCAAGGCCATGGCCCGGTTGCGCGCGGCAGTGCTGCTGGCGGGCTGGCCTTGGATGCGGAAGATGTCCGCCAGCGCGGCTTGCCGCCACGCCGCGTTGTACAGCGCTTCCGCCGCTTTGGGCGACCGCGGATGCTCCCGCGCGTACAGCTCGTACGCTGTGCTTTCTTTCAGCGGACAGTCAGCCAGTCCTCGCCATTCCGGACACATTTTGTTTTCCAGGAGATCATAGGCAGCCAGGTCCGCCCACTTGCTTCCCGGGAATTTCTGGATCACCGCCTGCATCAGCTTTTCGTCCACCGGCGCTTGTCCTTTGGCCTTGGCCCGGTCCAGTTGCCAGCGGATGTCGGCAAAGCGGAAGGTAGCTTCACCGGTCAGCGGCGAGTTGGGAAAATATTCAGCAACGCGCTGGTAGAGACGAAGCGCGTCCTCGGCTGCGCCTCTGCGCCCGCGAGGCCGTTCTGCTTCCTGCTCCGCGTTGACGGCTTCGCCGTAGATGATCTGGTCGGCGTTCATGGTCGCCGCCGTGACCACCGCCGTTGCCGGCAGCCATCCTGTCACCTGGCGGGAGTTTTCTCCTTGTGTAAGGGTGACGAATATTTTCATCCAGGTCTGGTTGCCGTCAGCGTTTTTGCGCTCCAGCACCACCAGGTCGCGGCCGCGTTCCACCTGCGCAATTCTTTCTGCACTTGTCGCCGGCGAAGAGTAGAGCGAAGCTTCGCGGATGAGCGTGGCATGCTCGTTGTCGGCCGCCGCGGCGCTCAGCGCGAAGAGTCCGGTGGCCAGCAGCGCGGCAAGTTTCGCGGACCAGGCACAGCCCGGCACACATCGCACCCCAATTCGGAAGCATTTCATGCGCATCCTACAAGGCACCTTGAAGAATATCTTTAAAAAGCTGTGGCTCCATATTACCGCCACTCACCACTGCAACAGTAGTGCCCGGAGGAATTTCATCGGCGTGGAACATGGCCGCCGCCGTGGTCACCGCTCCGCTGGGCTCGGCCAGGATTCGTCCCGCGAACAGCAAGTGCCGCATGGCTTGCTTGATCTCGTCTTCCTTCACCGCCACGATCGCGTCCACATATTTGCGCACGTGCGCGAAGGTGATGTCGCCCAGGCTCACCGACCGCAAGCCATCCGCCAGCGTTTTCGCGGCATCCTCGGCTTTCGTTTTCTGGATCGTCCCTGTGCGCAGGCTTTCGCGCGCGTCCGCGGCAAACTCCGGCTCCACGCCAATCACCTTGATCTTGGGGTTGGACTCCTTGATCGCCGTGGCCACGCCGCTGATCAACCCTCCGCCGCCCACCGGGACCAGCACCACTTCCACGTTGGGCATGTCTTCCAGGATTTCCAGCGCCATCGTCCCTTGGCCGGCGATGATCTTTTCGTCGTTATACGGAGGCACGGCAATCAGTCCGCGTTCTTTTTCCAGCTCTTCGGCTTTCCTGATCCGCTCTTCGCTCGCCGGCCCAACCAGTACAATCTCTGCGCCCAGCGCGCGTGTGGCGTCCAGCTTTACTTTCGGCGCGTTGCTGGGCATCACGATGGTCGCCTTCACGCCCAGCGCCCGCGCCGCAAATGCTACGCCCTGCGCGTGATTGCCGCTGGAGTGGGCGACAACGCCGCGCTGCCGCTGTTCCGGCGTGAGCGACGATATCTTGTTGTAAGCGCCCCGCAACTTGAATGAGCCAACCGGCTGCAGGTTCTCCGGCTTCAGGAAAATCTGGCGGCCGTCGGGCAGCTGGCACGCCACCAGCGGCGTGCGCACCGCCACCCCGCGCAGCAACGTGCGTGCTTGTTGGATGTCCTGGAGGGTCACCATGGTTGGATTCTTCAGTAGCATTGTCTATGTTAAATGATGACTCTCAATGCGCCTGCTGCATATTGGATGCAGGAGGAACGCTAGCAACAAGAATCCCCTAAAATTATTTTCAAATCGTTTACCATTCCTTTTTGCAGAAAACCCTGACCGGAGCCCCATGGACGTCCACCTGATTGACGGCACCTACGAGCTGTTCCGCTACTTTTTCGCCGTGCCCTCGGCGAAAGATGCCAGCGGACAGGAGATCGGCGCCGTGCGTGGCGTGTTGACTTCCGTCCTGTCCATGATCGAGCAGGGCGCAACCCATCTGGGCGTGGCCACCGACCACGTTGTGGAATCGTTTCGCAACGATCTCTATCCTGGATACAAAACCAGTGAAGGCGTGGACCCGGAGCTGCTCTCGCAGTTCCCGATTCTGGAGGAAGCGCTGGAAGCCATGGGTGTTATGGTCTGGCCCATGGTGGAATTTGAAGCCGACGACGCGCTCGCCTCTGCCGCCGCCAAAGCCGCGAAGGACAGCTCCGCAAGGAAAGTCTTCATCTGCACGCCAGACAAAGACCTGAGCCAGTGTGTCGCCGGCACGCGCGTCGTCCAGCTCGACCGCCGTCGTGAGATCGTGCGCGATGAATCGGGCGTCGTGGAAAAGTTCGGCGTGGGGCCCCGGTCCATTCCCGACTACCTGGCCGTGGTCGGTGACAGCGCCGACGGCTTCCCCGGCATTCCCGGATGGGGCGCCAAGGCCGCGGCCCTCGCTCTGTCTCAGTATCCGCACCTTGAAGATATCCCCAAGGATTGGCAGGCTTGGCACCCATCCATCAAGCGCGCCCGTGCCTTGTCCGAATCTCTGTTCGGCGCGTGGGATGACGCCTTGCTTTTCCGCACTCTCGCCACCTTGCGCCTGGACGTCCCCGTCTTCAACACGGTTGACGACCTTCGCTGGCAAGGCCCGCGTCCCATGTTCGCCGAACATGCGCAGCGACTGAAGGCGCCCGACCTGCTTCGCCGCGTGCTGGCGGCCAAGTACTAGGTCAGTTTGGACTGACCCAGTACCTGTATCAGCGTCTAGCGATTCGCTTGAGCCCGCTTTTCACGCGGCCTACTGGCCATTGGAGCAAACCTGCAGGTTTGCGTTTTGGAAGCTGAACCAATGGTTGACTGACGTGGATGGTGACTGGCCGAAATACTGCAGGAAGACCAGGTCCTGCAGGTTGTAAGTGAACCCGTTCAACGTGTAGGGGACGGCGCCAAAATTGGGCGCGCCCTCCAGCGGATCGCCATTCTCCAAGAAACCGCCGCAGCCGGGGTTATCAATGAACGGGTCATCCATCCACTCGCCGACTTCGTGCGAGAGGGCGGAAACATCCTGGGCAAACGCGCCCGCCCTGTCAATGTAGGTGAAATGGGAATAGGTCTGGGGCGAGCTCGCGCTGCCAAATGCGCTGTGGTAGCCGCCAATGCAGCAACCGCCCGACGTGAGGTACGTGTTGTAGGTCAGGGCTATGGGCAGGCTGTCGGGCGTGATTTGGCTGTTGCCGCTGATGATCTGCTGCAGCCTGGCGTCAAAGAAGTTGATGTCCACCAGGGCCGCTCGTACGCCGAACTCTGTGGCGATCTTGCCGGATGCCGGCGGAACGTTAATGGTCACTTCCGGCAGCACAACCAGATTCAGCAGCACATGATAGTTGGTGTTGATGGATACATCGCTCCAAAAGTTGCCGCGCTGGTAAGCATCAATATATTGCGTGTTCCCAAGGTCAACGCCACCCTGCACAAAATCAATGCCCGAGTTGAAGATGGGCGAGAGCGCGGTGTTCTGGATCACGTTCCGGCCGTTGGCCAGCACGTGTGCCGGATCAAAGATGCCATTGGGGGTCGGGTTGATGACGATGCGGATGGGGATCAGATAAGCGGTCACCGTGGTTGCGGTGTTGGTGGTTTGCGGATTGGTTCCCACCATGGTGAAACTGGTTCCGCCCGGCGATAGACTCCCGGTCCAGTTCGTGACGGTGGGAGTAGCCGGAGCGAGCACGTTGCTGAGATAACGCGGAGGCAGGGTAACGAACCTGGGCGTGGATTGCGCCTGCGCCATGGCGGAGCCTGCCAGGCTGACGCAGGTTAACGCGGTAAGGGCGGCGAAAATAGTCAGGGGAGCAAAGATTTTTTTGCGCACAAATATCTCTCCTTAGCGAACTTCTCGCTATAGTCGCGGGCTGCAGTTGGCGAATGTAAGCTTTAGTTCAGACGACTGAAGGCAGTTCTTGCAACTGCAGCGCGTCTTCCCATCAGATATATAGATTCCGACCCCGGCAGCCCAAGGCACCCAGGGTCGGAGCTTTGCCAGATCGCTGTGCAGACTGGTATGGCTTCGCCTGCGCTGCGAACTGGGTTTAATGCACTGCTACTCCGACGACTCCCGCGGAGAAACTATCGCAGCCAATGTTGCCGCAGACGGCGATGTCAGTGGTATTGGCGAAGTTAGGGAAGCCAAAGAAGCTTGAGACGAAGAACGAGAGGTCAGTTGGCTCTGTTCCAGGTCCCTGGATGTTCGCCGGGGAATTGTCCTCCACGTCAGACAGGAAGGCGATGGCCGGGCTCGTGGGCACCATTGTCATCCAGTAGCTGCCATTTTCCAGGATGGGGCAGCTAATGCCCGTAATCAGGATGGTCACCTCAGGAAGGCCAAAGCCGCTGCGTCCGGTGGGGGTTACCGTGGGCACCCCGGTGCCGCTGCAGATGGTTTTTACCTGGTTGCCATTGGGATTGCCGCCTTCGGCGACTGAGCCTTGTACGATGGACCAGGACACGCTGCTCACCCCTATGCCCAACCCCAGGTCCTCCATCAGCTCATTCACAAAGAGCCCTCCCACTTGCCAGTCGGTCTTGCCCTTTGCTCCCTTGAACTTCTTTGGAATCGTGATCGGGATATAGACCACCCCGGTGATGTTGAAGACGGTGTTAGTGCCGTTCCACAGACCATTGGGGTTCTGGCCGTTAATGTCAAAATCGCCGGCGTACAGCAGGCACGAGTTAAGAATGCACGGCTCTTCCGTGCCAACGGGTGGGCCACCGGGCTTGGCTTCGCCCATGTGTATCTGCTGGGCCTGCGACGCACCCGATAAGCAGACCATAATCAGCGCGGCAAACAATGCTGCCGATCCAAACACTTTCTTCACCATGTCTTTCTCCTTGTATTGGAGCTTTTAGCTCTCGTGATCAACATCCTTTCGCGATCAGCACGAACGCTGTACACATCTGCGGAAAAGACAAACAAGTCCGTCCGCACTTTAGGAGGCCCGCGGAACTATAGTGGCAGCGCATACTAAAACGTTGCAATAGTTATTGGGAAAATGTTCTGTGAATATCTAGTCATGTTAAAGATATCTAATCCTAATGGAACTAAGAACTACTTAGTCTTACAGGATGGCTGTTGCAGATAACTAAAAAGGAAGTGAACGATATCTCGACATTAGAGATAGATACAAACCAGTAATCTATGCGCCGTGTTTAGCAAGACTGTGCCAGAAAGTCATCAGACAGGTATGTGCTTGATTGAAGGATGGGAGAGAATTCCGGAGACGGCCACCGGCTGGGTGGGCTTTGTTTCTGTACCTATCGTTTTCCCATTTTGGGAGGCGGCGGCAACTCCTCTGCTGCCTCCAGTACCTGCGCCATGAACTCAATCAAATCCCATTTCTGCGAAAGAGTCACTTTGTCTTCCAAATGGACGTGGATCAACGCCGGGCTCAGCAGCACTTTCCTGAGCGCGCCCGGTGGAACGTCCTTGGCCAGCCACTCTGATTCCGACGCAGGAATTACGTTGTCCGCGGTGCCGTGCAGAATGAATACCGGGACCTTTAGGCCGTCCAGGTTGTGGTGCGGCGAAACCGCGTCCATCTCGTCTTTGTATTTCTCAATCTCTTGGAGAAGCTGCTGCTGCAGTTTCTCGCGATGGTGAACGATCAGATCAAACTCCGCTTGGCCCGCCACGCTCGCTGTACGGGCCGCGCGCAACGAATCATCCGGCTTCTCCCACAGCCACAGCCGCAGAGCGTCGCGGG
Organism: Terriglobia bacterium; assembly: GCA_020072815.1. Taxonomy (NCBI): domain Bacteria; kingdom Pseudomonadati; phylum Acidobacteriota; class Terriglobia; species Terriglobia bacterium. The sequence continues at coordinate 24,956 of JAIQGE010000002.1, forward strand.
CGGCGGGAATGTCGCGCTCGGCAAAGAAGTCGCTCAGGTGCGTGTAAGCCAGCACCAGCACACCGTATTCGTGCGCGTCCAGCGGCGCCGTGGAACCGTCCGGCCGTTCCACCACGTTAGCTGCGAAAAATCGCGCCACCCGCGCCATGTCATCGTGCGCGCCCACGGCCACCACGAACCCTATGTTGCCGGCATATTCCGGCCGGCTCGCCGTCATCAGCGCCAGGCCTCCGGCAAAGCTCAGTCCGATCACCCCCACTTTGCGCCCCACTTGCGCGCTCAGGTAGTTGGTGGCGGCGCCGATGGTGTCAATCGTCTTGGGCGTCACGCGATAATCCGTCAGGTCCGTCAGTTCCGGCGCCATGACCAGCAACCCGGCCCCGGCGGCTGCGCTGGCAAAGCGCCCCAGGCGCGGCTCTTCCAGCCCCAGATTGTGGATGCCGTGCAGCACCACAATCGCCGGCGGATTGCTCACGTCCTGCGGAATGTACATGCGGAACTTGAGCGGACCCTGCGGGGTCTCAACCGTGGTCAATACCTGTGTGAAGGGATGGCGGGCGAAGCGGGTGGAAAATCCCTGGGCCTGCGCGTCAGAGAAGCGCATCAGCAGTGACATGGCGCGCAGATGGTCGCCGGCCGTGCGGTGCAGCGTCAGCCACGCCAGCAACAGCAGCGCAACGCAAACAGCAAAATACGCGAGTTTGCGTGAACGCCGCGCTTCGGCCACTAGATCTCCAGGATCACCGGCATGATCAGCGGCCGCCGTGAAGTTGTCTTGGCGATGAACCGCTTCAGGTCCGTGCGGATCTTTTCTTTGATCACGCCGTAGTCGGCTTTTTCTTCCGCCGTGGACATGTCCAGCGTCTGCGCGATCACCCGCCGCGATTCTCTCAGGAACCCTTCTTCGGCTCCTGCGGCAAAGCCGCGCATCACAATCTCCGGGATGGATTCCACCGTCCCCGTCAGTTTGTTAATGGCGATGATCGGCAACACAAACCCGTCTTCGCTCAAATGACGGCGGTCTTTGATCACCAGGTCTTCCACCACGTCGCCACGCGAACCGGAATCAATGCAGATGCGCCCCACTGGTACCTTGTCAATCTTGCGCGCGCCCAGTTCGTCGAATTCCAAGACGTCGCCGCTTTCCATCAGCAGTACCTGGCCCACCGCGCCGCGCACTGAGCGCGCCAGGTCCGCGTGCACCCGCAACTGGCGGTACTCTCCGTGGATGGGAATAAAGTACTTCGGCTTTACCAGGTTCATGATCAGCTTGAGCTCTTCCTGGCTGGCGTGGCCGCTCACGTGCACCGGCGGCGTGGACCCGTCGTCGTAGATCACGTCGGCTTCGCGGCGGTAGAGGTGGTCAATCATCCGGTAAATGCTTTTCTCATTGCCCGGGATGATGCGCGAAGACAGCACCACCGTGTCGCCCTTCTCGATCCGGGCATGCTTGTGGTTGTCCACCGCGGCGCGCGACAGCGCGGACATGGGCTCGCCCTGCGTTCCGCTGATCAGCACGCACACCTGCTGCGGCGAGTATTCCCGGATCTGCCCGGGATGGATCAGCAGTCCTTCCGGAACGTCAATGTAGCCCAGGTCCTGCGCGATCTCCGTGGACTCCGTGATGGAGCGTCCCACCACGGCCACTTTGCGGCGATAGCCGCGCGCCAGTTCCATGGCCAGCTTGATGCGGTGGATGGAAGACGAAAAACACGTGATGAACAGCCGGCCCTGGGCGCGGGCAAAGATCTCGTCAAAGCGGGCCTGCACCGCGCGCTCGCTCGGCGTGTAGCCGCGGCGCTCCGCGTTGGTGGAATCCTGCAGCAGCGCCAGCACGTTACCGTCTTTGCCGTATTCGGCAAAGGTGTGCAGGTCAAATGAGCGGTTGTCCGTGGGCGTGGGATCAACTTTGAAGTCGCCGGTGTGGATCACCACGCCCAGCGGCGTGTGGATGGCCAGCGCCACGCAGTCCACCAGGCTGTGCGTGACCTGTATGGGATTCACCGTGAACGGTCCCAGGGCAAAGCGCTTCCCCGCTTGGATTTCCCGCAGGTCGGCGTCATCCAGCAATTCGTGCTCTTCCAGCTTGTTTTCCACCAGGGCCAGCGTGAACTCGGTGCCGAAGACCGGCACTTTCAGCTCAGACAATATCCACGGCAACCCGCCGATGTGGTCTTCATGGCCGTGCGTGAGCACGATCCCGCGAATTTTGTCGCGATGTTCCAGCAGGTAGGTGATGTCCGGGACAACAATGTCCACACCCAGCAGCTCCGATTCAGGGAACATGAGCCCGGCGTCAATGACCATGATGTCATCGCCCCAGCGCACGGCCATGCAGTTCATTCCGAACTCGCCCAGGCCGCCCAAAGGTATCAGATGTAGTTTTCCAGCAGGCATGTAGTAACTTTGATGCTATCAGAGAATGGCCGCCGCTGACGCAACCGCTTCAGGACGTTCGGTCACGCCGCGAACTCACGGCTGCTGCGCGTCCATCACCGCGGGCGAAGCCGATCCTTCTCCCAGCTCGCCTTCCCATCGTGCAATCACTGCCGTTGCCAGGCAGTTGCCCAGGACGTTTGTCGCCGTCCGTCCCATGTCCATCAGTTGGTCCACGCCGAAAAGAATCACCACTGGCCAGACGGGAAGGTGGAATGAATCCACCGTTCCCAGCAGCACCACAATCATCGCCCGCGGGACGCCGGCCAGGCCTTTGCTGGTCAGCATGAGCGTGAGAACAATGATCAGTTGCTGGCCGAAGCTCAAATGAATCCCCGCGGCCTGGGCCACAAAGATCGAAGCCAGCGAGAGATAGAGCGTGCTGCCGTCCAGGTTAAAGCTGTATCCCGTGGGCAAAACAAAGGCCACAATCTGCCGTGGCACGCCGAAGGCCTCCATATTTTCCAACGCACGCGGCAGCGCCGCCTCTGAGCTGGCGGTGGCAAATGCGATGGAAACCGGCTCAGTAACCGCTTGGACAAACCGCTTCAGGGGCAGGCGCGCCAGCAGCACGACCGGCAGCAGCACCACAACCAGGAACACCACCAGAGCGGCATAGAGCGTCGCCAGCAACTTGAGCAGGTTCACCAGCACGCCAAAGCCTCCGGTGGCCACAGTGAAAGCCATGGCTCCGCACACGCCGAACGGCGCAAAGAACATGACGATGTTGGTGAACTTGAACATCACCTCAGAGAGGCTTTCGCAGAACTCCAGCATGGGACGGCGCTTGTGTTCGCTCAGCAGCGCCAGGGCGATCGCAAAGATGATGCTGAACACCACCACCTGCAGCACCTGGCCCTCAGCCACGGACTTGGCAATGTTTTCCGGAAACACGTGCAGGATGATGTCCGCGGCTTTCTGCGGCTGCGTGGCCGGCGGCGCAGCTACGGTCGCCGGCCGGGGTACGCCAACGCCGGCTTGCGAAAGGTTGATGGCTCCCAGCCCGATGAACAGCGCGATCGTGGTGATCACTTCAAAATACAGCAGGGCCTTGATCCCCATCCGCCCCACTTGTTTCAAATCAGCGTGGCCGGCGATGCCCACCACCAGCGTGCCGAAGATCAGCGGCGCCACAATGGTCTTGATCAGCCGCAGGAAAATCGCACTGAGGATCTGCAGGTTCTTCGCGACGTCGGGAAAATCGTGGCCGATTTCCGCCCCAATCAGCATGCCGGCGAAGATCCACGCCGTGAGCGACCGCCGCGCCCACGCGTATCCAACGAAGGCGACCAACGCCGCCCAGCGCAGCGACAATAACCAGCCCGGATGTATCCACGGCGCCGGAGGCTGGAACCCTGGGGCTTTCGCCTGCGCCGCTAGTTCTGACGGGCTCGGGCCAAAGTAATACCCAATCGCCCACAGCACCGCGGCGATCCCCGCCAGCGCCAGAAACGCAATCAGAAATTTCCCTTTCCAGCGAGAATTATTCATCTGCCTTTGCGTCCTTCGCGTCCTTTGCGGTGAGATCCGGAGTTAGTCATCGCAACACGTCCTCCAGCGTGATCGAACCCTCAGTCTTCTCGTCGCGATACTTCACGATCACCGGCGTATAAAGTGACAATCCCCACTCCGCGGCTTTGCCTTTGCTCACCGCGCGCGCGCCGGGAACGACCACGGCGTTCTCCGGAATCACCAAGGGGCTTTCCGCGCTCGACCGGTACACTTGCTCGCGGACAATGTCATACACCGGCGTCGCCCGCGTCAGGATCACGCCCGCGCCCAGCACCGCGCCGCGCAACACCTGCGTGCCTTCATAGACGCCGCAGTTGCCGCCAACGAGCACGTCATCTTCAATAATCACCGGCGACGCGCCCACCGGCTCCAGCACGCCGCCAATCTGTGCCGCTGCGCTCAAGTGCACGCGCTTGCCCACCTGCGCGCACGATCCCACCAGCGCGTGCGAGTCAATCAGCGTGCCTTCGTCCACGTACGCGCCCACGTTCACGTACATGGGCGGCATGCAGATCACGCCCGGCGCCAGGTACGCGCCGCTGCGCACCGACGATCCGCCGGGCACCACGCGGATGCGGTCCTGCACGTTGAATCGCCGGGCAGGGAAGGTGCTCTTGTCCACGAATGACAGCCCGTCCTTGCCGCCCGATTCCACCATCTCGCCCAGTCGGAACCCCAGCAGGATGCCCTGCTTCACCCAGGCATTCACCACCCAATGGCTGGCCTGCCGCTCCGCGGCGCGGACTTCGCCCCCGGTCAGCGCCCCAAGAAACTCCTGAAACACCCGGCGTGCTTCGATTGCGGCCGTGCCGTCCAGCGCGCCTTCCGCGTACCAGCGTTCAATCTCCGGTTGAAGTTTGTGCATCGCCGGGGAGTATACCTGCGGAAGCTTGCGGCGGCCAAGCAACTCTTTGGTTTGACTTGATCCACCTAGTTTGGGGCAGGTCGAGTAACCAACATCGCTTCCCACGAAAGACCGTCATCCTGACGGCCGTTAAGCGAGAGCGCGCGCTTTTGCATTGGGGCCCCCGGCAAGCCCGGTTTTGGCTTGCTGGGGCGATCTTCAGCGCGCGAGTAGGCCGGAAGGACCTTGCGTTTGCGTTGCGCGGGGGGGACGCTCTACGTCCGAATCGCTAAACGTGTTCCGACAATGACAGCAGATTCCCGTCCGGGTCCTTGAACCACGCGACTTTACTTCCGCCCGGCGCGATCCACACACCCAGTTCGTCCTGCGTCATGCCGGGGTAGCGCTCGAACTTTACGCCTCTGGCCTGCAATGCCTTTACTTCGTCTTCAATCCGCTCCACCTCCCAACCCAGCACGGTGAAAGGATGCGGCGTGAACGGCGGCGCCTTCACCACGCGCAGCATGATGCCGTGGCAATCCATCACCAGGGCGAAGCCGTCTTGACTCACGCAGCGCAGGCCCAGCGTCTGCTCGTAAAACTTGCGGGCTTTGGCGAAATCGAGCGTAGGAACAAAAGCGACGATCTTGGCTGAATTGAGCATGTATAAAGGACAGAGCTTGCCCCGCCGCATTCTACCCTGCCTCAGCGCCACCTAATTTCCCCATTTTCACCAAAAATCCTTGCAAGAAACCCCCGCCTGCCCATTCTTAATTCCAGAGGGATGTTTCTCCTAGGTGGAAACCGCCGGGTCCCGGCTTGCGGCAGCAGTTAGCTCCTTCCGGTACTGCCGGGGTCCGGCGGCGATGCAACCCGTTGGCTGTGCAGGCCGCGGGTTTCATCCATAACGGCTGCGCTAACCGGCGCGGCCGTTCGCGTTCGCCCCCAACTCGCTTGGACTTGACTAATCTCTCCCAAGCGCCTGCCGCGTAATCTAAACCCTGCAATCCGCAATGCGGATCTCTGCCGATAGCTCCGAACGCTATTCCCAACTGATTTCGGCCGTGCTTTCCTAGACCGCTTGGGTGCCATACCCGCCATGGCCGCTTACCTGTCTGTGATGGCGATCACCGCAATTGCCTCTTGCCCAGGGGGATGATCTTAGGGATAAAATAAATTCCCCAGGCCGCTGGTTCGCCCATGACCTCGCCGCCCGGCGAGTTTCACCGGCAGGCCGTGCTCCTGGTCGCCCCAAGTCCGCTCTCATCAGAAACGGAGAGGTTTAGACCATGGGAACTTCAAGCTCCAGATTCAACCAGTCGCGTTCTAGCCAGACATCGCCCAGCCCGTCCGAATCCGCCCCGTCATCGCCCCGCCAGTCATCGTCCCGCCGGTCATGGTTCAATCGCCATCTGCTGCGCGTTGTCCAGAAGCTTGCCGGGGACGTTCCGGTGCGTTTGGGTGACGATGGCCCGGTGGAAAAGCAGGCGCATGTGGAACCGCTGCGTCCAGCCATTGTGATTCGTCGCAAGAAAACGCTGGCGGCCATTGCCTTGAATCCCGATATCGGGTTTGGCGACGCATACAGTGACGGCCGCATTGAAGTGGAAGGTGATCTGGTCCGTCTGCTGGAGAACCTCTACCAATCGCCCAAGAGCCACAGCCCCGGTTTGGTTTCGCGCTGGCTGGATTGGGTGCAGGCCAATACCTTGCGCGGTTCGCGCCGCAACATTCATCATCATTACGATCTTTCCAACGACTTTTACCGGCTCTGGCTGGATCGCCAGATGGTCTATACCTGCGCCTATTTTCCCCATCCCGACGCAACGCTGGAAGAAGCCCAGGCTGCCAAAATGGACCTGGTATGCCGCAAGCTCGCGTTGCGGCCGGACGAAACTGTGGTCGAAGCCGGCTGCGGATGGGGCGCGCTGGCCCTGCACATGGCCCAGCATTACGGCGTTCGCGTGAAGGCCTTCAACATCTCCCACGAGCAGATTGCCTTCGCCCGCGAGAGGGCGGCGAAAGAAGGGCTGGCCTCCCGCGTTGAGTTTATTGAAGACGACTTCCGCAACATCAGTGGCCGCTTTGACGTTTTTGCTTCGGTGGGAATGCTGGAGCACCTGGGCGTGAAGAACTATGGCGACTTGGGGCGCGTGATTCACCGCACCATCGGCGACACCGGCCGCGGCTTGCTGCATTTCATCGGCAGAAATTATCCCCGCCCCTTCAACGTCTGGATCCGCAAACGCATCTTCCCCGGAGCCTACGTTCCCAGCCTGGGAGAAGCCATGAGCGTGCTGGAGCCCCAGGATTACAGCGTCCTGCACGTGGAAAATCTGCGCGCCCATTACGCCAAGACCCTGGAGCACTGGCTCAGCCGCTTTGAGCAGTCCTACCCGGCCGTGGTGGAACGCTTTGGACCAAACTTTGCCCGCGCCTGGCGCTTGTATCTGGCCGGGTCCATTGCCGCATTCCGCGTGGGCAGCCTGCAGTTGTTCCAGATCGTGTTCGCCGGAAACAAATGCGCCGCGCAGCGCTGGACGTGGGCCGGCCTCCATGACAACCTCGGCGATACATCAGCCCAGCAGAACCAGCCGGAGAAAAAATGGATTCATGCGATGTCCTGATCGCCGGCGGCGGACCTGCAGGCTCATCGTGCGCCTGGGCCCTGCGTTCCAGCGGCCTGGACGTGCGTGTCCTGGACAAGGCCACGTTTCCTCGCAACAAAGTCTGTGGCGGCTGGATCACCCCCGAAGTACTCCGCGCCCTGGCCATTGATCCTTGCGACTACGCCTCCCGCGACTACGCTCCCGGACGGACCATGCAGCCCATCACCGGCTTTCGCATCAGCAGCATGGGACGTCGCGAAGTTGACGTGACCTTTCCCAACATCGTCAGCTATGGCATCCAGCGCCGGGAATTCGACGAATATCTCCTCCGCCGCTGTGGCGCGCGAGTCCGTGAAGGCGTCCCCATCACCAGCATAGAACGTGTTGGCGACGCCTGGCTCATCAACCGAGAAATCCGCGCGCGTATGCTCATCGGGGCCGGCGGACATTTTTGTCCCATCGCCCGCGCTCTCAACAGCGGCCGCAACGGCAACACCAACGGCAACCACGACGCAAGCAAGAATGGGAAGAACGAAGAGCCGGTCGTCGCCCAGGAAATTGAATTTGCCATGTCGCCCGAACAGGCGGCGCAATGCCGCGTGCAGGGCGAGACGCCCGAACTTTATTTCTGTGAAGACCTCAAAGGCTACGGCTGGTGTTTCCGCAAAGGCAATCTGCTGAATATCGGACTGGGCCGGCTGGACCAGCGCGCTTTGCCGGAGCACGTGGCGCGCTTCCTGGAATTCCTGCGCGCCGCCGGCAAAGTGCCTTTCGATCTGCCGGGGCGGCTGTTCGGCCACGCGTATCTGGTGTCCGGCTATACGCCGCGGAAAATTGTCGGCGACCACGTCCTGCTCATAGGCGACTCCGCCGGCCTGGCGTTCCCGCAAAGTGGCGAAGGCATCTTGCCCGCGGTCGAATCCGGGTTGATCGCCGCCGGTGTGGTCCAGTCCGCCGCCGGTGATTATTCCCTGGACCGCCTGCAAGAATATCCCGCGCTCCTCACCCAGCGCTTTGGCTCACACGGCGGAATCTTGCAATCGCTGGGACGCCGCCTTCCATCTGGTATGCGGAAGGGAATTGCGCGCTGGCTGCTGACCAAGCCATCGTTCTGCCGCCATACGGCGGTTGAGAACTGGTTTCTCCACGCCGCCTGACCGCGTGCTCTTCCAAAATAATGGCCCGGCAACTCGCCGGGCCACTTGAAATGCGATTGGTCGTGCTTAGTTCTTCTTGTCCTTGTCCGGCGTCGGAGTCGGTTTGGGGGTCGACTGGGCTCCTGTATCCCTGCCGCGTCCCACGTCGCGATTGCCCTGTGCAGGCTGTTGCGCCGGCGGCGGAGTGTTGGTCACCGCGGGACGCCGCTCCTGCGCAGGCTGTTGCGCGGGCTGCTGCGCTGCCGGCGGAGGCTGCTGTGCCGCAGGCGGCTGGCTCCGGGGCGCCGGAGGTTGTGGAGGCGGCGGAGTGGCTGCCGGCCTGTTCCTGGTGTCAGGAACTCTGCGATCCACCTCTCCTCCTGGCAAGGTCGCGCCCGGTGGAGTCCGCGTTGGCGCCACAGTCGGCCGCGTTACAGCGGGTTGTTGCGGAGCGGGTTGTTGCGCTGCCGGTGGCTGGACCGCGGGTGGAGGTGGTGTCCGCGTCGGCGCCACAGTCGGGCGCGTTACAGCGGGTTGTTGCGGAGCGGGTTGCTGCACCGCCGGGGGCTGGACTGCCGCCGGAGGTGGAGTCCGCGTAGGTGTGCCCGGCTGACCGCCGGCATCCCGTCCGCGTCCTGGTTCGCGACCGCCCGGTGTGGGCTGTTGTGCTGCCGGCTGTTGCGGTGGCTGAACTGCAGCTGGCGGTGGAGTCCGCGCTGGCGCTACCGTCGGCCGCGTTATTGCAGGTTGTTGCGGCGGCGGTTGTTGTGCAGCAGGCGGCTGGACCACAGGTGGAGGTGGAGTCCGCGTAGGTACGCCCGGCTGTGCGCCCGGTTCCCGTCCGCGTCCTGGCTCACGACCCCTCGGCGTCGGCTGTTGCACCGCCGGCTGTTGCGCCGGTTGTTGTGTTGCGGGTGGCTGGGTTGCCGGAACCTGGTGCCCTCCTCCGGACAAGGGTTGTCCCGGAGCCGGAGTAGCTACCGGCCTCCCGGTGTCAGGCGCTCTGCGACCACCGGCTTCTCCTGGCTGGCCTGCGGCCGGAGGAGTCCGTGTGGGTTGCGCCGCGCCTGGCTGAGTTCTGCCAAAATCCCTTCCGCGTCCCCCGCGAGTGTCCTGCGCAGGTTGCTGCGGTGCGGGCAGTTGCGCGCCCGGTCTTGCTAAACCGGGCTGTGTTCCCGGTCTTACAACGCCGGGCTGCGTTCCTGGTCTTGCGACACCGGGCTGTGTTCCAGGACGAATTACCCCACCCGGTTTGCCTTGCTCGAACCGCGGCCGCTCGGCTTGCACCGGCGGACGTGTCTGCGGCGTGCCGCCATGAATGGCGCGCACATCAGGCTTAACTTCAGGCTGCGCAATGACTCTTCCGCGTCCAATCTCACTCGGGTTCAGTCGCACCAGTTCCCGGTTCACGGGCCGCGCGCTGCGGAAGGTTTCCGTGGACACCGCAGTCGGCGCCACGCGCTGGTATTGATAGCGGACGTTGCTCCTGTCCCGCACATTGATGTAGTTGTTGATGATGGTGACGTTCCTCACCGAAACGTTCGCCCTATTCACTTCGCGCAAGTACCCGTCACTGTGGCGATACGAAGGGAAGTACGGGTCTCTGGGTCCCAGCGGGAACCACACTGAGATGCCGGCGCGCGGTCCGCCCACGAAAGCCACCAGCGCCGGCGCGTAGATCGGACGCACCGCTACCGGGCCGGGACACCATCCCCAGCGTGAGCCGATGAACACCCAGCGACCATAATGGAAGGGCGTAAATCCCCAGGGCTCTTCCGCAACCCAGGTCCAACCCCACGGCGCCACCCAGACCCAGCGTCCGTAGCGATACGGCGCCCAGTCGGCGGCCACAGTCGTGGGATACCAAATCTGTCCGTATTGAGACTCTGATTGCCAGCGTCCGTACTGGTCCAGATCAGAGTAGCCAGGAGAGTACGTGCTCACGTACTTGCGCGAATCGCCGCCCAGAAAGCGGCGGTCGCGGTCGCCCGACCATTGATCAAAATCGTCGTTGCCCGGCGCTGACACCCACTGCAACTCCGCTTGGTCCGTGCCGGTGAGCTGCAACGCCTGGCCGCTTTGCACCACCTCGGAAAAGCCGTTGCCGTTGACTTCCAGCTCTCCGCTGGTGACCACGATCAGCGTCATGTTGTCGTCAGGATAAGTCTCGATGCGGTAACTGCCCGCGCGCAAAATGGTCAGCGACGCGTTGGCCGTATCAATCGCAATCGCGTTTCCCTCGCGAATGTCAAAAACCCGGATGCGCAGCGTGCCTTGCGCCAGACCCATTTGCAGCAGCTCATCCGTCAGGTTGGTGGCCGTTATGTCGGTGTCGGTGGAAAGACGAATGGCGATGTTGCCGGTTTCCAGTTCCGCCCGCCCGTCCCGGTCGGTGTAGATGCGGTCGCCCGTGGTGAGCGGATAGTTCAGTGATGCCTGGCTCCACTGGTCTTCACCGGCAGGCTGGAATGAGACGTTGCCGCTCATAAAACTGAGCCGGGCTACGCGGCCCGGCGGATCGCCTTCATCGGCCAGCAGCGGCGATGCCAGTAGCATGATTGCGGCGAGAGCCATAACGGACAAACAAATCTTGCGGGCGTGCTTAAGAACATCGGCAGTTTTCACGTGCCACCTCTTCTCTTGGTCCACAAATCTTGGTTCACTCATCTTTGAGTTCACAAGTTTTGCTTTAATAAGCTTGATGTAACGGATCGTGGTCTTTTGACCTGGGTTCCCTTTAACTTAGATGCGGTTTCGCGGCGTTTTGGCAATGCCGAAAACCTTGTGTTCAATGAATATCGCTACCCACTAATGCCAACACTGCGAGATTCGGCAAGTTTCGGAAGGATGCGCATGCTTGCGGTTAAGTTTGGTGGAGAAAGCTTGGCCTTTCCTTACAAAGCAGGCTTAGGCTCATCAGAGTCGCCCGACTGAACCGAGTCGGCGTCACACTTTCAGCGTGATAAAGGTTCACAGGTCGGAGACTGACGCGGTGACCGCTTCCAGCAGCCCGACTTCAGCGGCAACTTGCTGGAGCTTGCTGCGCGTATCTTTTTTCACCGGGACCATGGGCAGGCGAAAGACTTCTTCAATCCGTCCCATCATCGCCAGCACGGTCTTGACCGGCATGGGGTTCGATTCCAAAAAGTTGGCCTGCATCAGCGGCAGGAATTTGCGATGAATCTCTCGCGCCGTCTTCCAATCGTTGTTCAGCGCCGCGCGGGCGATGTCCGACATTTCTTTGGGGATCTCATTCGACGCCACGGAGATGATGCCCACGCCGCCCAGCGAGATCACCGGCAGCGTGACCGCGTCATCGCCGGAGAAGACCAGAAAGCTATCGGGAACGTGGTTGAACACTTCTGCAATCTGGCTGATGTTGCCGCTGGCTTCCTTCACCGCGATGATGTTCCCCAACTTGGCCAGACGTCCCAGCGTGGCCGGCTCAATGTTGGCGGCCGTGCGTCCCGGAACGTTGTACAGCACCAGCGGCTTGTCCACCGCTTCGGCAATGGCTTTGAAGTGCTGGTACTGGCCTTCCTGCGTGGGCTTGTTGTAATAGGGTGACGCCGTCAGGATGGCGTCCACGCCTTTGCGCTTGTTCAGTTCGCGGGCTTTGGCGACTGCGTCCGCGGTGTCGTTCGACGTGGCCCCGGCCACAATCGGCACGCGCCCCGCGGCCACTTCAATCGTAATATCAATGACCCGCAGCCATTCTTCTTTGCTCAGCGTGGGCGTCTCGCCCGTGGTCCCGCAGGGGACCAGGAAATGGATCCCCGATTCAATCTGCCACTCGACCAGGCGCCCCAGCTTTTGCTGGTCAATCGTTTGGTCCTGGCGGAACGGAGTAACAAGCGCGGTGCCGCAACCCTGGAGTTTCATGATCGCTTCATAGCATAACAAAGGTTCCTCGCCTGGAGATAGATTGTCGCGAGGCGCAGAATCGGAAGATCGGGGCAGCGGATCATCGGGCCATCGGAGACCAGGGCCAAATTCCTCAGCTATTGCCTGAGTGTTCGCCAAGACGCTGCAAACAGCGCCAACAGTTGGTTTGCTTCGTCGAGCAAATCTCTTAGTCTTGCAGGTTTAGTGATGCCGCTCTCGCCCAGCAGTTCCAGCCACAGTACCGTCTCATCAGCTTCTTCAATGACGATTCCGAGCTTGGCGGTGAACTCCGCTTTGGAACGCCCTCGACCGGCGGCTCGATAGTTTGCGGCTATGCTGGTGGCTGATCGCAATACTTGGCGAGCGATGACGTCGGCTTCGCGGCTACGCGGAAGAGCCTGCGTCATGCGAATGATCCGTAGCGCAAAGGCCTTTGTCCGCTGCTTGAGTTGATGGTGCTGGTCGAGGCTCATGGCTGGCCATTCTAATACGCAAGGCAATCTTCCGATGATCCGATGACCCGATCTCCCGATGACCCGATCGTTAGAGCTGATCTACGATCTCCGGAAACTCATAAAATCCCGTTTTGCCCTGGATCCACTCCGCGGCGCGCACCGCGCCTTCAGCAAAGCCCAGGCGGTTTTTCGCGTCATGCGTGAGCAGGATCGTGTCGTTGGCTGAGTCCAGCATCACCAGGTGCATGCCCACGGTCTCGCCTTCACGCACGGAAGCCACTTCAACTTTCTGCCCTGAGCCGGACTCCAGGATCTTCTGCAGCGTCACCGCGGTGCCGGAAGGCTTGTCTTTCTTGTGGACGTGGTGCCGCTCCACGATGCTGCCGCGATAATGGTTTTTCAAGATGGGCGCAATCGCCTGCACGGCCTTGAAGAAAAAATTCATGCCGATGGAAAAATTCGATCCGTAGAGCAGCGCCGCTTTGCGTTCTTTCACCAGCTCGCGGACTTTCTCCATGTGCTGGTACCACCCCGTGGTGCCGACTACCATCGGCACTCCGCTCTCCACGCAGCGAATCACGTTGGCGATGACCGCGTGCGGCGCGGTGAAGTCTACCACCACGTTCATTTTCTTAAGCAGTTCCGGCGTCAGCCCGCGGCCGTCCTGGTTGTCCTGGCTGGCCAGCGAAGTTACTTCATGGCCGCGCTCTCTGGCCACGTCCGCCACCAGCGCGCCCGTCTTGCCGCGTCCTAGAACCAGAATTTGCAAACCAGTCCTCTCTGTCCATCAGCTTTGTTCGGCTTCACCTGCGCAGCGCCAGCGGAGCACACAAAAAAGCTCACGCAAACACCGCTGGGTCCACATCGGTAAAAAACACCTGATGCAGCCGTGAGACTACTTGCGGCACGTCCGCCTCGTCAATCACAAAGCTGATGTTGATCTCCGACGCGCCCTGGGAAATCATCTGGATGTTGACGTCTGGAATCGCGCCAAAAACTTTCGCGGCGATTCCCGGCGTGTTGCGTATGTTCTCGCCCACCAGGCACACAATCGCCTTGCGGCCGTCATATTTAACGTCCGCCAGCTTGCCCAGGTCGGCGGCGATGGCGGCAATAGACTCGTTCGAATCCACCGTCACCGAAACGCTGACCTCGGATGTGGAAACCATGTCCACCGGGCAGCGATGGTTGGCGAATACCTCAAAAATGCTTTTCAAAAAGCCGTGAGCCATCAACATGCGCGTGGCTACCACGTCCACCACGGTTATGCGTTTCTTGGCGGCAATGGCTTTGAAGATGTTTTTGCTCTTGGGCGCGGTGGCGGTGATGCGCGTGCCTTCGCATTTGGGATTACGCGAATTCAGGATCAGCACCGGAATATTCTTCTGAATGGCCGGCAGCAGCGTGGCCGGATGCAGGACTTTCGCCCCGAAATACGCCAGCTCCGCCGCCTCTTCAAAACTAATGTTCTTGATCCGCCGCGCCTGAGGGCACAGGCTGGGGTCGGTGGTCATCATGCCGTCCACGTCCGTCCATATCTCAATGCGCGTGGCGTCCAGCCCCGCCCCCACAATGGCCGCGCTGAAATCGGACCCGCCGCGCCCCAGCGTGGTGCCAATGCCTTCCCGTGTTGCGCCGATGAAGCCGCCCATCACCGGCACCCGGCCGCGTTCCAGCAGCGGCTTCACCGTTTCCACCAGGCGCGAGTTGGTCTCTTCAAATTGCGGAATGGCCTTGCTGAACGTGTCGTCGGTTACGATGCAGCGGCGCGAATCCACGTGCGTGGCGTCAATGCCGCGCTGCGAAAACGCCGCCGCAGCAATCTTGGACGATACCCGCTCGCCAAAGCCCGCGATGGCGTCCGTGGTGCGGGCCGTCAACTCGCCCACCGCCACCACGCCGCGCAACAGCTCGTCCAGGCTGTTGAAGTCGGCGTCAAGCTCCGGCGCAATCTGCTCAAAGGCGTGCGTGCCCAGCAGGTCCACGGCGGTGTTGTAGTGGCGCTCGCGCGCCGCACGGGAGAGTTCCAGCGCTTTTGCGCGATCTCCGGCGCCGGCGGCGGAGGCCATGGCCAGCAACTGGTCAGTGATTTTCGCCAGCGCGCTCACCACCACCACGGGTTTTTCCTTCAGCCGTTCGCGCACGATGGCCGCCACGCGGTCAATCGCCTGCGCGTCTTGCACGGAGGTCCCGCCGAACTTCATCACGATCATCGGCGTGCCTCGGCTGGCGCGCTCAACCCAGATATCCTTGCGCTTTGAGCAGCTCGCCGTTCAGGATGGCCGCGCCGGCAGCGCCACGAATCGTATTGTGGGAAAGCACGGTGAATCGCCAGTCAAAAATGTTGCAGGGACGCAGCCGCCCCACCACGGCCGACATGCCGCGTCCGCGATCGCGGTCCAGGCGGGGCTGCGGCCGGTCCGGCGCGGGATCGTAGATCACCGGCTGCTCCGGCGCTGTGGGCAGCTTCAGTTTCTGCGGCAGGCAGCGAAATTCGTTCCACGTGCGGATGATCTCTTCGGCTTCCGCTGACTGGCGCAGCTTGACGGACACCGACTCCATGTGCCCATCTTCCACCGCCACGCGATTGCAATGCGCGCTCAGCGCGATCTCCGCCGGGATTACACCTGAGCCGCCCAGCGATCCCAGCAGTTTGCGCGATTCCGCTTCCAGCTTGGGTTCCTCGCCGGCGATGTAGGGAATCACGTTGCCCAGTATGTCCAGCGACGGCACGCCCGGATATCCCGCGCCGCTCACCGCTTGCATCGTCGCGACGAACACTTTGTCCACGCCCCATCGGCGATGCAGCGGCCCCAGGGCCAGCACCAGCCCAATGGCCGAGCAGTTGGGATTGGTCACCATGAAGCCGCCGTTTTTCTTGTACCACTTCTGCCGCTTGATCAATTCGGTGTGGTCGGCGTTCACTTCCGGGACCACCAGCGGAACGTCTTCCGCCATGCGGAACGCGCTGGAATTGGAAACCACGGCGCATCCCGCTTCGGCGAAGGCCGGCTCAATCTCGCGCGCGGCCGCCGCATCCAGGGCGGCAAAGATCAGCTTGGGCGTGTCTTGCGCGGGAGCCGCAGCGTTGACCGTGAGTTCCGCCACGGCCTGCGGAATCGGCGTGCTCAGCCGCCAGGTGGCGGCTTCAGAGTATTTCTTGCCGGCCGAGCGGTCCGATGCCGCCAGCCACGCAACTTCAAACCAGGGATGTGATTCCAGCAGCTGGATGAAGCGCTGTCCTACGGTGCCGGTGGCGCCGAGAATGCCAACTGGAATCTTGGTGGTCATGGAGTTCTAAGAGTGTGATTTTAGCATTGAGGAAGATGCAATTAGCATTCAGCACTCAGCCCGACCGTTAAGTTTTCGGCGATGGGACGATTCGGCGTTTCAACAGAGTACGATCGCAAATTACCCGATTACCAAATTACCCAATTACCAATCTTCTAGTCCCTCACCACCTCAACGTTGTTCGCAGGGACGGCCATCTTCATGACTTTGTAGTCGTCGCCCACCCACAGCATCCATACGATACCTTCTGATTCCATTCTGACTTTGTTGACCTCCTGCTCCACGCCTTTCACCAGCAGCTTGTCGCGGCCAACCAGCTCCACCGACACGCTGGCGGCCACGTGCTGCTGCGGCACCAGGATGCCAAAGCTGCTGGGTCCGCACAGGCGCTCGTTGTTTTTCAGCAGGCAGCCGGTGGCCAGGTAGCGCCAAACCAGGATTTCCCGATGGGAGAAGAAGTTGTCGTCCAGGATCACCGTGGAAAGCGGCAGAACGTGGGGCACGTCCATCTTTTTCTGGTCGGCCGGGACCACGTGCTCCACCAGCAACTGGTCCTTGGCTTCCACGCTGGATTCTTCTTTCTGCGGCAACGTGGACCGCCAGTTGTAAGAGCGCAGCTCGCCCTTGGCGGTAATCTGCATCTCCGAAGTCTGTGTGGCCTTGAATTTCCCGTCGTCCACTTTGATTTCAGATGTGGCTACGCTCAGGTCAGCGCGCTGCTCGATATGAAATGTCTCCGTGCCCACGCGTTTGCCGCTCATAAAGATGCCAAAGCTGCCCGCATCCACCACTTTGCTTCCGGTGGTCTTCTTGTCCTTCTGGTCGGAGGCGCTGAGAAACGTCGCCGTGGCCGTTAGCGTCATGGCGAGTAGCACGATGTTGATGGACCTTTTCATTGCTTTACCTCCGGCTTGCCGGCGGCGAGAAGACGTTCGATTTCTTCCGCCACTTGTTCCACTGATTTGCCCATGGTGTCCACGCGGTGTTGCGCCAGTTGGTAAGCGGAACGCCGTTCTGCAAAAAGTCTGCTGAAGGTTGCCGCGTCCCGCGCCAAAGGACGCACGTTGCCGCCTTCCTGGCAGCGGCGGCGCAATTCCTCCAGCGGCGCTTCCAGCAAGACTGTTGCCGCCCCGGAGCGCTCCAGCGCGGCGCGGTTGGCGGGTTGCACAAACGCTCCGCCGCCCAGCGCTAACACCAGATCGCCCGGCATGTCGGAATCTTGCAGTAGTTCGCGCAGAGCGGCGCTCTCCGCCTTGCGGAAGCCTGCCTCTCCGCGGTCGGCAAAGATCGCCGCAACGGTTTGCTGTTCGCGGGTTTCAATGATGTTGTCCAAATCGCAGAAATTCCATTCCAGCCGCGCGGCGAGCGCGCGTCCCACGCTGGTCTTGCCCGCGCCCATGAACCCGATGAGGACAACACGCCGGGTTGGCTCAGAGCGGGCCATCTAAGGACAAAGGCAAAAATGTTTCCTGGCGGCGTGGCCGCGCGTTTTATTGCTTCTTCACGCGGATTTTACCACTGAAGGTGCGGAGCTCCAGTGAGGATAAGCCTGAGTTGGAGGTACCTACTAAGGAACTGCCCGGCTTGTCATGAAGGTAGGAATGGCCTTTGATCTTAAAGGCAAAATCGGTTTGCAGCGTGCCGCTGTCGGTATGCGCGGTCAGGTCCACGGACGCCGTCTCCGGCATGAACACATCAATCGCTCCGCTGTGCGTGGTAAAGCTGTATTCGCCGCCGCCCGCGCAATCGCCTCTGTAGGTAATGTTGCCGCTGGCCGTACCGGCTTTCACCTTCGCTTTAGGACCGTAAACGTTGCTCAGCTCCACCGCGCCCGCCGTGGTGATGATGTCCACGGTCGAGTTGTTGATGCTGGAGAGAGTAATCGGGGCAGCTACGCTGCGCACCTTGATGTGGGATAGGTATACGTTGCGTACCGTGATCTGCCCGGTGTCCGACGAGAGATTGAGATCGCCGCTCATGTTGTCGGCCACAATGGTGGAGCTTGCGCCGCTGACCGCAACAAAAATCCCCTTGGGAACCGTCACGTCATAGTCCACGCGGGCTTCATCGCTGGTAGGTTTCTGGTCGGCAATGGTATGGGTGTGGAATTCCACGCGCCGCTTGTCCGGCGTTATGGACTGGTCCACTTCCACCTTGTCGGAATGTTCCGTATACACCACCACCAACTGGCGTCCGTTGTCTGAGTGCAGGTTGACGGAGCCCCCGTTGTTGAAGATGTTGAGCGTGCCTCCGGGGGCGATCTCCAGCCGGACTTCTTTGCGAACATCAGCGGCCCACAAGCTGGATGTGGCCAGGGCTGCGGCCAATCCTAGGGTAGCGGCGTATCCAAGCTTCGTCATAGCGGTCTAAAGTCTCCTCGCGGTTACGGCAACGAGCGGGCCGTGGCCATCTGGTACAGCATTTCCTTTTGTTGGTAGGCGTCCGCCAGGTGCTCTTGCGCTACCGTATCATCCGGGTCCTGCTTGATGGCCTGGCGGGCGTCAACAATGTACGCGTTCACCTCGCGCAGGCTGTCCTCATACGCGCGCCGCACCACCGGCTCCTGCTGCGCCACCTGGCTGAGCAACTGTTGGTCTTCGCCGTCAAATTGTATGGCTGGCGTTGCGGCTTTTTGCGCTGAAATTTGATTGGGTTGTGGACGGTAAGTGATGAGGACGGCGGCAAAGGCCAATACCGCCACTGCGGCCATCACCCACCCGCTGCGTGTCCAGCTCTCGACCGGAGGCGGCAGGGCGATCACTGCTCCCAGGCGTGGCGTTCGACCCTCCCGGAGCAAGCCCTCTCGCTGGAGCGCTTGCTCAATCCCCGCCCACACCCGCGGGTTGGGATCGTGCATGGGCATCAACAGCTTGGCTTGTCCGGCGATGGTTTCCAGGTCCTGCACCAGTCCGGCGCAAGATGGACATGTTCGCAGATGTTCTTCTTCTTGCTCGCTCCCGCCGGTATCCATTATCTCCGGCAGGACTTCCTGAAATTGCTGGCAGTTCATTTGTCTTCATCCTCTCCCAAAGTGACCGCGTCCTGAAGAAAACCACGCCGCTTCTTCGCGTGTTTTCTCGTGGCCGCTTTCGTCTCAGCCGCCCATGATCACTGGCGGGTGGCCTTTTCGGCTCTGCTGAGCTTCAACAAATCGCGCAACTTCATGCGCGCTTTGTGCAGTTGCGACTTGCTGTTGCCGATCGAACATCCCATCATCTCGGCAATTTCGTTATGTTCGTAACCCTCTACGTCATGCAATACAAATATGATTCTGTACCCCGGCGGAAGGTTTTCCACGGCCCGTTCCAGATTCACCCGGTCAATGGACCCGGCCAGAACGTTGTCCCGTGCCCCTATATCTTTCTTTGGGCCCTCGTCATGCTGCGGCTCCAGCATTTCGTCCAGCGAAACTTCCGGAAGCCCCTTCTTACGCAGGTGCATCAGCACCACGTTCACCGCCAGCCGGTGCAGCCAGGTTGAAAACGCTGACTCGCCGCGGAACGTGGCGATCTTGCGGTACAACTGCAAGAAAGCTTCCTGCGCCAGGTCTTCCGCCTCCGCCGTATTCCCCGTCATGCGCAGGCACAGCGAATACACGCGGCGTTTGTGCAGCGCGTACAAGGCTTCAAACGATTCCGCGTCACCGCTCTTGGCCCGTTCAATCGCCTCTGCTTCCGTCAGGCCTGGCGCGATGATCTTCTTTTGCTGTGTCAAGGTGCCTTTATCAGGCCGCTTGTCCCTTGGATGCGGCCCCGTCACTGCTTCGTTGTCCCGGCATTGCGCTGAAAGTGCCATCCGGGTAAAGACCCATTCTCTAGGGGTTTTGGTTGCCTGTCCACCCCACCTGCCATGTAACTTTTACAGGGATTTGACCCACCAGACTCGTGTGGCACAGGCACTCCTGCCTGTGCCGATGCCTCTGGTGCCTTTCCGATCACCCCGGGGCCCCCGGCAAGCCTGATCTTGGCTTGCTGGGGTGGAGGTCACCCGATGTCCCGATCATCGCGCTCTTCAAGATTTTGGCAATTCGGGCGATTTTGGCAATCTCCATTGGGATGCCCCCCTACCCTCCCTATTCATCCCAATGGTCCCAATAAACAAAAGGACTTAGCCACCCGTGATCCCAGTGGGAGCCCAATCGCACCGCCATTTCACCTGGGCGATTCCCCGGTCGCCGCCTGCACCGCACGCCCCCATTCGCACCTAAACCGTTGCAAACAAAAGCTCTACTATAGCACGTCTGTCCACGAATAACAAGCAAAATCTTGCCCTTTACGTTATTTTGTTACTTGGGTGCTGGTTGCGGTGCCGGCGCTGGCAGGACGAAAACCGAGTCGTCCACCCGAACATTGAATTCAACTTTTTGGATCGCAAGTTTTTGCCCCGGCCCTTGCCCGTCTTTGATTCGCTGCTCAATCGAGAAGGGGACCATCATCCCTTCCACTTCCTTGTAATCCCCCATTGTGCTCACCGACACCGCTTGTTGGCCTCCCTGGTTGATCTTCTCTTCAGTCTTGATTTCGAGAAAGCTATGGTCGTCCAGGTAAAGTTCGCGGACGGAACCGTTCTTCAGCGTGAGTCTCAGATGAAACGTGCCGGCCTTGTCAACTTGCTCCTTGCCCACCAGCTCAACTTTGTGCCCTTTCTGCTTGTAGTCCACCAGAGGACTGTCAAAGTCCGCTTGCTCCTGGATCGCTTTCAGCTCGTCGCCGGACATGGGCTCGGGGTCCTTCTTTCCGGTGAAAGGAACGATCTGCCAGCCGTTCTTTCCGTCGTAGGCCTGGACCATCGTCAGACCCTGTATGCTGATTTCCTGGCGCACCTTGTCCGGGCGCTTTTGCACCAGCACAAAACCAGCCTGCATCTCGCCGATGGCAGAGCTGCCGGTGATTCTTGCCGTTTGCAGCGCCTTGAGCTTGGACAACCCGCCTTTAGCGGCGATGTTCTTGGCCACGATCTCATCCACGGTCTGGGCTTGGGCCACAAACGCGAACAGGAACAGAGCTACAAAGAATAAACTGAGCTTGCGCATCAACGGACTCCTTGGCGATCAGCAGATCTAAAGACCTTACGACGCGTATGTCGAGGAGTCAAATATACTCCCTAAGCTTCTGCCACAATATGCGGGCCTAGTTTCAGGCCGCAATGCCGGAAGGTCTATCCATGCGGAGAAGCTGTCGCCTTGTAAACATTGCTAGGGTGGTCCTTGGCTGTTGGCACAAGACGTTAGGCGCAAATAGTCACAACCTTCCGCAAACTAAGAGTTGCAAAATAGCCGCAACCTTGGCTTAATAACATGGTTCATGCGCAAGACTACCTGCCACATATGTCGTTGTGAAAGCCCGGCTGCGGAAATGCTGGCGTTGAATGGTAAGCCCATCTGCATTCCTTGTGCAGACGCCAAGGCCAAAGAAGCCGGCGCCGTAAATTCCACTCTGGAATTTGCCCACATCATTGATCCCACAATTTGCGGTATATGCAAAACAGATTTCGGCAACAGTGATCTCGCTCTCGTCGGTGGCACTCCCGCTTGCTCTAACTGTGCTGCCGGGTTGTATGAGCGGCCGTACCCCGGCTGGCTCAGAATGGCGATGGCCGGCCTTCTTTTGCTGCTTGCCGGCTCGCTCTGGCGAGGCTTGCCTTATTTCAAGGCTGGCCGTCACCTGGTGGTGGCGGAACGCGCCATGGACCACCGGGACTACAAAAGGGCCGCCATCGAATTTACTGAAGTCCTCAAGGTCTCTCCCTCCGCGCAGAGGGTGGTTCTTGAGGGGGCCAAGGCGGACTTGATGTCGGGAGATGTTGAGGGCGCGGGAAAATTCCTGAAACAACGCCTCGACTATGAACGAAACGATCTGTTCACCGAAGTGAACGGAATGTGGGACCACGCGCTAGGCGCTTTTAAAAAGGCCCAACTGGCGGCGAAGCTCGCGGAGGCGGACAAAAACGAGGAAGCGGCACGCTTGATGCATGAGGCCAGCAACGAGTACCCGCAGTCGCCGGACCTTGCTATCTCGGCCCTTGCCCTGGACGGTTTCGTCGCGTTCGATCACAAAGACTACGACACGTTCTTGCGCCTTGCCCAGGCCCAGCTTGCCAGCAGACCCGACGATCCTCGGCTCGCAGGCGGAGTAGCTAGCGCGCTTGCCTGCAAGTACGCGGTCACCGGAGATCAGACGTACCGCAACCAGGCAGAAGAAATCTTGAGTAAAGCCCGAACTCAGGCTCAGCGGTCTCCTGAACAAAAAGCTGACTTTGACGAATATGTTGAGCGAATCAATTACCGCCTTGACACCCGAATCATCATTGATAAGAAAGAGTACGATCGCCGCTTCCGGAATAAGGGGGAGAAACACTAATAAGGGGGAGAAACACTAATGTTCTTTATCCCCGGATTTGTCATTTCCATTGCGACTTTTCCCGGCGTCATCCTGCATGAAGCTGCGCATTTGTTCTTCTGCAAGGTGAACAAACTTGCGGTTTTCGACGTTTGTTACTTTCGCATTGGCAATCCGGCAGGTTACGTCGTCCACCAGACCACGGAAGATTTCAAGAAGGCCTTCATGGTAGGCATGGGGCCCTTCTTCGTGAACTCTTTGTTCTGCGTGATCTTCTGCTCAGCGGCATTCATGCCGGTGTGGGAGTTGGAAGTCGCGGATCCGATGGCCTATTTCTTTTATTGGCTTGGATTGTCTATTGGAATGCATTCCTTTCCCTCAACCCAGGACCTGAAAGAGATTTGGCGCCTCATGCCGGGTGAGGCTGCAAGATTCAATCTTTTAGCCATCATGAGCTACCCGGTCGTAGCGATCGTATACGTCCTGAACTTTCTTCGGGTGGTCTGGGCTGACTTGGGTTACGGTATCGCCATTGGCATTCTGGCGCCGCTGGCTGTGTTCCATTGGCTGGTCTAGTTGGACCTCAGGCGCTGTCTCACCCCTTCCGATACGCCTTCTCCATGTACTTCTTCGCGGTCTCGGCTTCCTTGGTCGAACCATCCAGCGCGACCACGGCGCGATATTGCTTCATCGCGTCTTCGCGCCGGTTGAGCAAATCAGACACCTCTCCCGCCGACAACAACGACCGCTGCCGCAGCTCGCGATTAATACTGCCCGAATTTCCCGCCGCCTCATATGCCCGCGCGGCTTCGGCGTATTGCCCCTGTCCGCGCAGGGCTTCACCCAGCCCGTATTGCACCAGTTCCACGTGGGCCTGGGGATACCGGCCGGCTTCGCAGGCTTGCAGCAGCTCGCGGAGCGCTAGCACGGCCGCCGGGCCCTTGCCGGCGTCTTTCATCAGGTTGGCTTCTTCCAGCCGGAACAGGAAATTCTTGGGATACTCCTGCACCAGCGTGTGCACCACCTTGATGGCGTCGTCAAACCGCTCCTCGCGACGCAGAAAAAGTGACAGCGCCACGCGCGCGTCGGCGCTGGTCTGGCCTCCGGCCCGGCCCGCCTCTTCCAGATAGCGTAGGCCCTTGTTCTTGTCGCCATGGATTCCGGTGATGCCAATGGCCACCTTTACCAGCCAGGGCAGGCTGCCCACCACGTAGTTGTGCGCGCCCACGGTGGTTTTGGCGTCGGTCATGGACGGGTCCAGCTTCAGCACCTGCTCGTGATCGTTGCGCGCGGCCAGCGAGCTGCGCACCGCCGAATACCAGGCATGTTCGATCAGCGCCAGATAGGTTGACCGCAAGCCCTTGGTCACGCCCCGCGAATAAAGCGCCTGCACGTCGTTGGGATTGGCCTTGAGCCGCTTCTCCGCCAGGTCTTGCGCTTTGTCGGCCAGCTCTTTGATCTTTTGTTTGGTCGCAGCGTCCATGGGCACCTGCTTGGTGTCCAGAAATTTCTGATGGGTGTACAGGCTGGTGTCCAGCGCGTCATATCTGTACAGCTCGCGGAACAGCACTGCTTCCAGCAAGTGGTTCCAGGCCTGCGGATCGTCGGGGACCAGGTCCGCGGCCTTCTGAAAATCGCGGATGGCCAGATCGTATTCCAGCGTGTAGTAGTGGACGAAGCCATCGCGCGTGAGGACTTGAAACTCCGCGGAAGACGCCGGGTCGCTGGGACGCTCCAAAGGAATTGTGCGGGCCGGATCGCCGGCCTTCAATCCCGCCGGACAGCCAGCCAGCGCTGGGACGCAAACCAAGAACAACACTGTCCGGATTCTGCTGCGCGTCATCTTCAATCCCTGGCTTTGAGTCCCATCAAAAGTTTGGATGCGCCATGCTTTTTCGGCGGCACGGCGCCATACACACACTCGCGCCATTGTACCCGCAAAGAACACGCCAAGCTGCGTCGCCCTCAGCTTGGCCGATTGCACGGCTCAGATTTTTTCATGGACGATTTGCTTCGGCGTGTTCTTGCATGTGACTTAGCACGTTTGCGTAAGCCCAGCGCCGCAGTCGCGAAGTAATGATGGCCCAGGCTCGTAAGCTGGGAGCGCGTGAAGAATATTGTAGGCCCGGGCTTCAGGCCGGGATGCGCGGCAGCGCACCCGGGTAGGCCCGTTTCACCGCTGGCCTCCATTCATCGGCATCTGTGGCGGCGGCGGCGACGCGGGTTGCATAACGTAGATGACCTGCGGCGGGCGGTTGCCGGTGTTATCGCTGGCCGACCAGATCAGCGCCACCAGCCATCCCAGCACCGTCCATCCCAGAAAAAGATTCAGGACGCAAATCGCGCCTTGATTGTTGTGCCCGCGGCCGGACGCGATGATCGTCGGCAGAAAATAGGCGGCAATCGCCAGCACCACGGCCAGCAGGCCTACCAGCATTGCCCCGAAATCGGGGACCGGAACGTCAGACTGCATCAGGATCATTGCGAAGTTCATAGCGTTTTCTTTCCGGGGGTGTCTTGTTTCGGCGGCTTTGATGGAGGGGCGACACAACTAGGCTGTCTTCAATGGACTCATGCCATCTCAGGGCGGACGATCTCCAACAACCTTCCCTTCGCCCGCCCGTGTTCAATCGCATCTACCGACGGTCACAGATTCTGTTACGCCACTTTGATGGCCGGCTTCTTGACCTGCGGCGTCCTGACGATCATCACCGAGCACTTGGCATGCCGCGCTACCGACTCCGCCACGCTGCCCAGCAGGAATTTCTCTACGCCTCTCTTGCCATGCGATCCCAGCACGATGAGGTCGGCCTTCCAATCTTCGGCTGTGCCCACAATGCCCGTCCGGACCTCTTCGTCCACGATGCGGGTCTCCGCCTTGAATCCGGCGGCGCGCAGAACCTCAACCGCCTTGGCCAGGGAAACTTCCGCCAGCTTGGCCAGTTCTTTGCGTCTCTCCGCCATCTCCGGGACCCATCCCGCGGCCATTTCCGGCGGCGTCGAATAGACCAGCGGCTCAATCACTTCCAGCACAAGCACTTCAGTATCTTGCGGCCGGAATTGTAATGCCAGGGCCTTCGCCGCGGCTTCTGAGAATGTGGAACCATCTGTTGCCAGAAGGATTTTCATAACGTCTTCCTCCTATTAATCCATATAAATTCTCGCTCCGCAGCCTGATTTGTTGCGGTGACCGCCGTCACAATGCCGGATTCAGAATCTGGCGGCCCTCGGGCGGCCCCTTCGGTTCAGCTGCCACGTACTATCGCGCCGGGGTATTCAACTGGAAGACCAGCCGTGTTCCGCTGTCCAGTTTTACGTTGCCTGTGGATGAGGTGATCACCACCGAGTGCCCCGGGTCGGTGGCCGGAGCCTTGAGATAAAGGCCGTCCACGCCGGTTTGCCGTGCCCCCGGTGCGGGCCGTTGCGCCGTCTGCGACCAGATCGGCTCGTTGAGGGCGTGCGGCGTGGTGTCATGCGCGTTGCCTGAAGGCTGCAATCCACCTGCCCGGTCCATGGAGCTGTTCAGCGATGAATTTGAGATATCGGGCATCCGGACCGCTGGCCGGGGCGGGCTGATCAGCGTGTGGATCACCTCATTGAACGCCACTTCTCCTCCGTTTTTGAGGATGGCTTTATCGAATGCGATGCCCAGCCTGGATTCGGTTTCGTCCTTGGTGCGCGCTTGGACCTCCGTGATATGGCCCACCAGCTTGGTGCCTTGGGGGAAGACAATCTTGCCGTTCGACTTCGACTCCGCCGTCACCTTGGCGTTCACCGGGTCGCCGACTTTGGCTTTCTTGGCGTCCAGTGATTTCGTCAACTCGGCTTCAAAGAACGGGCTCGACGGGACCTCAGCCGCCTTGCTCTGAGCGCCGCCTTGCCCTGCAGCGAATGCGCCGCATGCCGTGCCCAAGCCAAGCGAGCTGGCCACCACCATCGCTAATCCAAAGTTGTTCATTGGTCGTTCTCCTAAAAGGCTTTCTCCTTACTAGTGCTTTGTCTTCCGCAAGAATCCCAGATCCAAGAATTCCAGATCAAAGATCAAAGATCAAAAGCTCAAACCTGTGGCAGCGCAGCCCGCGCTTTGCTCCGTGCGCCGCGCCAGTACAGCAGCAGGCCTATTCCCACCGATGCCACCGTGGCCACCACAATGCTGATCTCAAACAGCGCCACACTCTTGACGTCTTCTGACGGGACCATGGCCAGCGCCATGGAGCCCAGCGTGACGGCAAATCCCAAGATTCCCGCCACCCAAACGCCGGGTTTTCCACCCGGCACCAGCACCGCCTGTTCGCTCTCCCGGTCGGGCCGGTACGCCAGTTTGATCACGGCGGCGTACATATAGAGGAAGGGAATGAAATAGAGGATCACTGACATGTCCACCAGGAACAGGTATCCCTTGCGCAGCGTTGTGACGTAGGTAGTCAGAACCAGGATCACGCCGGAGATGCCGGCCTGCACCAGAATGGAAATCCAGGGCGTCTTCCAGCGTGGATGTAGATTTCCGAAGAACGCCGGCAAATAGTGATCAATGCCCGCCACAAACGGCACGCGCGCCACGCCGGCAACCGTTGCGCCGACGCCGCCGGCATTGCCCGCGGTCACCAGCAGGGCCGCCAGGATTCCAAACCACGCGATCCCCAGCATGGTGGAGCCGCCGGTCACCGCCTGAAATACGCCGTTGCGCGGGTCAACTTCCGCCGCAGGGCGCATCGCCAGCACGGCCACGGTCCCCAGAATGTAAATCACCGCAATCAGGCCCGCGGATGCATAGATCGCCCGGGGGAACGTCCTCTTCGGGTCGCGCACCTCTTCGCTCATGGCGCACACCAGCTCCATGCCGGTGAAGGCGAACGCAATCTGCGACCAGAAGGTCACCGTGCCCCAGTTCCATTGCGGCATCGCGTCATGCCAGGAGAAATGGGTCACGCTGCCGTGGCGCAGCGCAATGAATCCGCCGATGCCAATCAGCATCAGCAGCGGAATGTAAGTGCCCACGCCTCCGGCGTTCTGCAGCCATTTGCCGATGTTCAGTCCCACAATGTTCAGGACCACCGCAATGGCCAGCAGTCCTAACGACGTGCCCAGCGTGTACCATTTGTTGTCCGCCAGGTGCGCGTACTGCGGCCCGCCGACGTACACCGACATGGCCACGCTGGCGGCCAGCAGCCCGGGGAAATAGAAGAAGGTATAAATCCAGTACGCCCATCCCGCCACAAACCCGTGAAAATCTCCAAACGCTTCTTTACTCCATACGTAGAGCCCGCCTTCCGCCGGATAGCGCGTAGAGAGCTCGACGATAATCAGCGACGTAGGCAGAAAGAACAGCGTCGCCGCCAGCACCCACAGGCTGATGGACGACGTGCCGTAATGCGCAGCCGCGGCGATCCATCGCGGGCCCAGCACGGCGGCAATGTTGAACAGCAGCACGTCCCAAAATCCCATGGCGCGCCGCAGTTGCGGTTTTTGGTTGACGGTTTCCATTGGTGTGTCGCTTCGCTCCACGCCGCTCGTAAGCCAAACGTTCGAAAGCTCGGTCGGCTGCGCTGTATTACACAACGAAGGCCCAAGATTAGCAAAAGAAAATGCAATCCTTCTTCTTGATCTGGAGGCCGCCTGCGTCTCAGCTAACACATTAGGAATGTCATCCTGAGCGAGTCCGAGTCCTGCAACGCGGGACAAGGACGAGTCGAAGGACCCCGGAGGATGCCTCCGGCCACCATGCCGCTCCAGGGCGTTCTCACCATGACTGCTTGGTCTGGACAGAGATGTGAATCCTAATAACTTCGCCAACCGCCAATATCACCCATTCGCAATTTGACATCCCAGCTTCACCGCTTTACTTTGCTTGATGCGCAAACTAGTAGTTTCAGGAGGCAGGAATGCGGCGGTCTCTAGGAGTCTTCTCCTTTTTACTCATAGCAATTTTGCTGGCGGCCAGCGGCCTGGCCCAAGATGTGGCATCGTTTGAAAAGCGGACCACGGTCAAGGTCCTCAAGAACGGGTTGACGGTCATTCTGTGCGAGCGTCCGGAAGCTCCGGTGTTCTCCTTCTTCACCATTGTGGACGCCGGCGCCGTGCAGGACCCGCAAGGCCAGTCCGGCATGGCCCACATGTTTGAGCATGAGGCTTTCAAAGGCACGGACCGCATCGGCACCACCGATTACGCCAAGGAAAAAGTCGCGCTGGCGAAAGTCGAGCAGGCCTGGGCCGCTTATGACCGCGAGGACCGCCGCGAAAACGGCCGCGATCCCAAGAAAGTCGCCGAGCTGAAAGCGGCCTTCGACAAGGCCAACGAAGAAGCCAACCAGTTCGTCATCAAAAACCGCTTTGGAGAAATCATTGACCGCGAAGGCGGCGTGGGCCTCAACGCCAGCACCAGCATGGACAGCACGCAGTACTTCTATTCTTTCCCCGCCAACCGCCTGGAGGTCTGGGCCTATCTGGAGTCGTCGCGCTACCAGCATGGCGTACTGCGTGAATTCTATAAAGAGCGTGACGTGGTGCATGAAGAGCGCCGCCTGCGCACGGACAGCAACCCCATCGGCAAGATGGTGGAGCAGTTCATGGCCGCGGCCTACACCGCGCATCCTTACCAGCGCTCCGGCGTCGGCTGGCCTTCCGAACTCGATCATCTCACCGCCACCGAAGCCGCCAAGTTTTACAAGAAATATTACGTTCCTTCCAACACCGTTATCGCCCTGGTGGGAGCTCTTAAGCCGGAACAGGTCTTTCCCATCGTGGAAAAGTATTTCGGCCCCATTCCCTATGCCCCCAAGCCAGAGCCCCTCACCACCATTGAGCCTGAGCAGTTCGCGGAACGCACCGTCACCATGGTGGACAAGTCCCAGCCTTTCTACATTGAGGGCTATCACCGGCCCAGCTACAGAGATCCTGACGACGCCGTCTATGACGTGATTTCTGACCTGGTTTCTGAAGGCCGCACCTCGCGTCTCTACCGCTCGCTGGTGCGCGACAAGAAAATCGCGGCGTTCTCCGCCGGCTTCTCCGGCCTGCCGGGCACCAAGTATCCCGGCTTGTTCAGCTTTTTCGCCGTCCCGCTTCCTGGCCACACGCCGCAGGAGATGGGACAGGCCATCCGCGAACAAGTGGACCGGCTCAAGAATGAAGACGTGACCGACGACGAGCTGCAGATGGTCAAGACCCGCGCCAAGGCTAATCTGCTGCGCCAGCTGGCCAACAATCAAGGGCTGGCCATCCAACTGGCGGAAAACCAGCTGCGTTATGGCGACTGGCGCGAGCTCTTCCGCAGCGTGGACAAAATTGACAAAGTCACCAAGGCGGACATCCGCCGCGTGGCCAACAAAGCATTCGTTGACGCCAACCGCACCGTGGCCATCATTGAAAATGAATCGGCGCACGCCAAAACTGCTGCTGCCGATGGCGCACAGAAGAAGGAGACGCACTAATGCTCAACCACAGAATTCTCCGCGAAAAGTTCCTGCCCGTGCTTCTTCTTTCTGCCGCGTTCTGTCTGAGCGTTTGGACCAGTCCCGCGCAGACCGCTCCGCCGGCCAAGCCCAAAGCCCCCGCCGCGGGGACCAAGGCGGCATCGCCCGCCGCGAAAAAATCGGCGCAACAGGATCTGGCTGCCGGTGACCTGGCGGCCATCAAGAAGCCGCCGCTGGCGCCGTTCCACCCGCAACAGCCCAAGCGGGTCCAGTTGTCCAACGGCATGGTGGTCCTCCTGCAAGAAGACCATGAACTGCCTTTGATGGAAGGCTGGATTTCCATTCGCGGCGGCAGCAAGAGCGAACCGGAAGACAAAGTCGGCTTGGTTTCCATTTTTGGCGAAGCCTGGCGCACCGGCGGCACCAAGACCAAGACCGGCGACCAGCTCGACGAAATGCTGGAGCAGCGCGCTGCCAAGATGGAAACCGGCGGAGGCCCTCTTTCCGTCACCGCATCCATCTCCTGCTTGAAGGGCGACTTTGATTTCGTCCTTGACCTGTTCAATGACCTGCTGCGCAACCCGGAGTTTCGCCAGGAAAAAATTGATCTGGCCAAAGACCAGGAGAAGACCGGGATTTCGCGCCGCAATGACAACTTGGGCCAGATTGCTTTCCGCGAAGCCACCAAAATCGGCTACGGGGCCAAAAGTCCGTTTGCGCGCACGCCTGAATACGCCACCGTGGCCGCCGTCACCCGCGAAGACTTGCTCGCCTGGCACGCCGCCCACGTCCACCCCAACAACGTGATCTTTGCTCTTACCGGCGACTTTGACGCCGCCGCCATGGAAGCCAAGCTGCGCGCGGTGTTTGAAAGCTGGCCGAAAGGCCCGGCGTTTGTTGCGCCGCCGGTGGCCGATTCGCCCGCCCCAACCGGCATTTACTTTGTCGCCAAAGATGACGTCAACCAAAGTGAGATTCGCCTGATCGCCCCCGGCATTCGCCGTGACAACCCGGATTTCTATGCCGTCCAGGTGATGAACCACATTCTGAGCGGCGGCTTCGCTTCGCGCCTGTTTTCCAACCTGCGTACCAAGGCCGGCCTGGCGTATGCCGTTGGCGGCTCGGTGCAAGCGCCCTTTGACCATCCCGGACTCACCATCCTGCAGATGGGCACCAAGAGCGCCACCACCGCCAAAGGCGTAGCAGGTCTGTACGGCGAAATCGATCGCATGCACACCGAGCCGCCCTCGGCAGCGGAGTTGCAGCTCGCCAAGGACGCGATCCTGAATTCATTTGTCTTCGAATATGACTCCAAGCAAAAAGTGAATAATTTCCGCGCCAACCTGGAGTTCCACGGCTATCCCGTGGATTTTCTGGAGCGTTACCAGAAGGGCGTGGAGGGCGTGACCGCCGCCGACGTAAACCGCGTGGCCGCAAAATATCTGGACAAGAGTAAGTTCTCAGTCCTGGTGGTGGGCAAAGCTGCGGATTTTGACAAGCCGCTGAGCACTTTCGGCAAAGTTACCACCGTGGACATCACCATCCCGACCGGCGCTGCTGCCGCCACGGCCGCGCCCGCCGCCAGCAATCCGGAAGGCCGCGCGCTGCTGGCCAAAGTGATTGAGGCCGCCGGCGGCGCCGCCAAACTGAACGCCGTCAAAACCTACCGCCGCAAAGCTGCCTACACCATCAAGGCCCAGAACGCTACGCTGGAGGTGGAAGAGACTTCCGCGGGCGATGACAAAACCCATCTCAAGATCAACACTCCCGGCGGCGAAATGATTATGGTCGCTACCGCGCAGGGAGGTTTCATGTCCATGGCCGCCATGGGCGCGCCGCGCGACATGCCGGCATCGCAGAAGGACGACACGCTGCGGGGTCTGCGCCGCAGAATCTGGTACATCGCCCAGCATGCTGACGACCCGCAGTTTGCCTTCGCCGCCCAGGGCAAGGAGAAAATCGGTGACGGCGAAGCCGCCGTGCTCGACATCAGCCACGGTGGTGAACAACTGCGCTGGTTCGTGGACGAAAAGACCGGACGCGTCCTGCGCGCGCAGTTTCAAGGCAACGGCCCCACCGGTCCGAACACCCAGGTCGTGGAGTACTCTGACTGGAAGGCGGTGGACGGCGTGAACCTGGCTTTCCACGAGGAAGTCACCGCGGACGGCAAGCCCAGCGCCACTGTGGCCACCAGCGCCGTGGAGATCAATCCCGCGGTGGACCCCAAGATCTTCGACAAGCCGCAGTAGAAGAACTTGCCGCGGATTTTCGCGGATGAACGCTGATTCGGCAATGTGTGCCATTCGCGATCATCTGCGCGAATCCGCGGCTAATGTCTTGCTCAGCTCCCCACAAACCTGGCGTACAAACTCCGCGCCACCGCGGTGTCACTGGTTCCCTTGATGATGGCCCGGCCGTCGGGGAACAGCGTCATCTCGTAAGGATCGCGCAAAAATCTCAACACATAATCGTTGTGTTTCACCTGGCCGTGTGGCTGCAATCGCAAGCTAAGTTCGGCAAAGTCCACCGGACGATGCCGCTCGTGGATTTGCACGGCATCCCGTCCGCACAACGTCACTGGTGCGCGCTGCCGCCCGGTCAGGTGGGTGAACTCACGCTTGCCGCAAGTCTGGCATTCCGGCCGTGGACGCGCCGCGGCCACTTCCGCCCGATCATTGCGCCACAGGTCGAATGACAGCAGGCTGCGCCGCAGCTGCTCCCGCGCCCCAACAAAAAACTTGAGCGCCTCGGTGGCCTGAATCGAACCGACCAGGTTCACCGCGCTGTTCAGGATGCCCGCCGTATCACACGTCTCCACCGGACCTTCCGGCGGAGCGGGGAAGACGCACGCCAGACACGCGGTTTCGCCGGGAATAATGTTCATGGTCACGCCGTACGCCGCCACGGCGGCCGCGTAGATCCACGGCTTGCTGTTCTTCACTGCAAAATCGTTGATCAGGTAGCGCGTCTCAAAGTTGTCAGTGGCGTCCAGCACCAGGTCGGCGCTGCCCAGCAGCCTTTCGATGTTCTCCGTTGTCAGGTCGGCAACTTCCCCCTGCACCTGGACGTCAGAGTTAAACGACGCCAGCTTGCGCGCGCCGGCCACGGCTTTAGGGAGGGATTCGGCGGCGTCGGCTTCATCGAAGAGCGACTGCCGCTGCAGGTTGCTGGGTTCCACGAAATCGCGATCAATGATCAGGACGTGGCCCACGCCCGCCCGCACCAGCAGACTGGAAACGCTGGTCCCCGTGGCCCCGCAGCCGACAATCGCCACGCGCGCCTGGGCCAGCTTCTTTTGGCCTTCTTCCCCGATGCCGGGAAAGAGCACCTGGCGCGAATATCGGTCCTGAAATCGCATGCACTATTATTATAGGTGTCAGAGGTCAACGATCATTAGGCTTGGGTCAATGGGCTTTGGGAATGTCCTAACCGGCGCTGTGGCTTGCTAATTCGCGTCCTCAGGTACAACAAAGCAGGAAGCTGCGGCCATCGAAGTAAGTAAGACCAACTTTTCCACCAAGAGGGGCTCATCTTTGCCACTTTTCCGACCAGCGCTCCTGGCGTATGTGTTATGCCTGGGTGTCTGTGCAGGACAGCAGCCGGCGTCCGTCCAGGCGCCCGCGGCCAATCCCGCGCCGCAGCCGGAAACCGGTACCCCGGACGACCTCAACAGCTTGCAAGGCCTGAAAGTAGCGCGCGTGGAGATCAAAAGTCCCGGCGTGGAGCATCCGGAGTGGTTTCAGCCTTTGCTGCCGCAAAAAGTGAACGAACCGCTGGACAAATACAAGGTGCGCAGGTCCGTCCAGGTGCTCTATGACACCGGACGTTTTGCGGCAATCCAGGTGGAAGCCCAGCGCACCCCCGCAGGCGAAGTGACGCTGACGTTTGCCGCCCGCGAAAGCTTCTTCTTCGGCTCCATCACCGCGGAGCACGCGCCGTCTCCTCCCGGTGACAGCCGCCTGGTCAACGCCAGCAAGCTCACGCTGGGCGAGCAATTTACAGAAGATAAGATTAAGACGGGCATCGCCGCCATGCAGCGGTCGCTGCAGGAAAACGGATACTACCAGGCTACTATCACTCCTTCTTATGAGTGGGACTCCCGCAACCGCCAAGTCGCCGTCCATTTCTCCGTGAACAAAGGCAAGCCGGCGCGCGTGGGACTGATTAAGGTCGGCGGATCGCCCGGATACACCGCCGAGGAAGTCCGCAGTATTGCCAAACTACACAACGGTAACCGCGTGACCGCCAGCCGTCTCACCAAGGCCCTACAGCGTCTGCGCAAACGCTTCCAAAAGAAACAGCGCCTGGAAGCCCAGGTCACCTTGACGCAGCGCGACTACCATCCCGAGTCCAATACCCTGGATTACACCTTTGAGATTTCCGGCGGCCCTATCGTGGACGTTAAAGTAGAAGGCGCCAAACTGCGCCGCGGGCTGATCAAAAAATACGTCCCGGTTTACGAAGAGAACGCCGTGGATGAAGACCTGCTGCAGGAAGGGGCGCGCAACCTGCGCGATTATTTCCAGACCAAAGGTTACTTCGACGTGCGCGTCACCTACACGCAGCAACAATCACAGGATGGAGGCCGGCGGTCCGTGGTCTATAAAGTGGAGAGGAACGATCGCCACAAGTTCGCCGAGCTGACCATTGAAGGCAACCACTATTTTCGCCCTGAAGACATTCGCGAGCGCATGGTGATCCAGCCCGCGGGCGGTCTTCTGGTCCACGGGGTCTTCAGCCAGTCGTTGCTGGCGCGTGACATCCAGGCGATTGAGAACCTCTATCGCGGCAGCGGTTTCCTGCAGGTGAAGGTCACGCCTGCCGTGACCGGAGCGGACGAAGGCAGACGCAGCTTCCTCAAGGTCAAGCTCACCATCCAGGAAGGGCCGCAGACCACCGTAGGCAAGCTGGACATCACGGGAAACTCGGCGATTTCTGACGATGACATCCGCAAGCTCATCGCCGCCACCGAAGGCCAGCCGTACTCTGACGCCACCATCCTCAGCGACCAGACGGAGGTCATGGACGCCTACTTCAACAAGGGATTTTCCAAAGTCCAGTTTGAATACGCCACCCAGCCCGAACCGGGCGACGCCACCAAGATCAACGTCACTTACAAAATCACCGAAGGCCCCCAGGTATTTGTGGACCAGGTGCTCATCTCCGGGCTGCACTACACGCGCCCCTTTGTGGTGGACCGCGAAGTCAGAATTCCCCCCGGCAGCGCGCTCAGCCAGCAGGACATGTTGAGCGCCCAGCGCCGCCTCTATGACCTGGGCATCTTCAATGAAGTCAACATGGCGGTGCAGAATCCGGACGGCCAGGACACGCGCAAGAACGTCAACTTTGAACTTTCTGAAGCCAAGCGTTACACCTTCAGCTACGGCGGCGGCCTGGAAGTGCAGACCGGCCAGCCCACGGGAACCACCAGTCCGCAAGGCCAAACCGGCGCGAGCCCGCGCGTCTCATTTGACATCACCCGGCTGAATTTCCGCGGGCGCGCTCACACTCTCAGTCTAAAGACCCGCTACGGAAATCTGGAGAAGCTGGCGCTGCTGGGCTTTGAAGCGCCGCGCTGGTTTGATTCGGAAAAACTTTCTCTGGCCTTCACCGCTTTCTATGAGCAGACCAATGACGTGCGCACTTTTACCGCGAAACGGCTGGAAGGTTCCGCGGAGATCAAGCAAACGCTGAACAAGGCCACCACCTTGCTCTACCGCTTTATTTATCGCAAAGTCGCCACAGACAATCTGGCCATCAACATCAACGCCGTGCCCTTGTTCTCTCAGGCCGTCCGGGTCGGCATGCCGGACTTCAGCTACCTGCGCGATACCCGCGACAATCCCATCGACTCCCGCAAAGGGTCTTTCACGGCGGCTGACATTGGCGTCGCATCCGGGGCCTTCGGGTCGCAAGCCAGCTTTGTGCGGCTGGTGGTGCAGAATTCCACTTACTACCAGTTCCACAAAAGGCGCTGGGTGTTCGCCCGCTCCACCCGCATTGGAATTGAAGAGCCGTTTGGCAACACCAGCGCGGCCATCGTTCCCGCCGGCGCCGTGGTCCCCTCCACCACCCACTTCATTCCTCTGCCGGAACGTTTTCTCGCCGGAGGCAGCACCACGCAGCGCGGCTTCGGCGTGAATCAGGCCGGTCCGCGCGACTTGTCCACCGGCTTTCCCCTGGGCGGCGAAGCCCAGTTCATCAACAACCTGGAACTTCGCACGCCGCCCCTGCCGCTGCCGTTCGTCGGCAACAATCTCAGCGTTGTGCTGTTTCATGATATGGGCAACATCTTCGCCACGCCCAAGGACATGGTTAACAGCTTTTACAAGTTTCATCAGCCCAACCGCAGCACGTGCTTGAATCCAGCCTTACAGACCTGCAATTTCAATTACGTGTCGCATGCGGTGGGCGGCGGCGTGCGCTATCGCACGCCCATCGGCCCGGTGAGCTTTGATTTGGGATACAACCTAAACCCGCCGGCATTCCCGGTTTCGGTCCCGATCCAGCCCTCCCCGCCTGCTCCCCCAGTGCAGCCTTTTTCGCAAGTGCTGCGGCACTTCAATTTCTTTTTCAACATAGGACAGACTTTCTGACATCTTAGTTAATGATGACGCGCGCTCTCCAATTCGTGCTCCTGCTGCTGGTTTCCGCCGCCTGCTCCGCCCAGATTGTGGACCGCATGGTGGCCGTGGTGAACGGCCGCGTGATCCTGCAGAGCGAACTGGACCAGGAAGTGCGCGTGGAGTTCATGATGCAAGGCGCTCCGCTGGCCAAGCGCACGCCGCAGGACACTCTGGCTGCGCTGGACCGCTTGATTGACCGTGCGCTCCTGGACCAGCAGATCATGAACACCGCCATGGTGGACCCCGCTCCCGAACAAGTGGCGGAACAAGTAAAGAGCGTTCGCGCCCAGGTCCCGGGCGCCGCCACCGACGAAGGCTGGAAGAAGCTGCTTCAGGACTACGGCTTGATCCGGCAGGATATCGAAGACTACGTGACGTCGCAGGTCCGCCTGCTGAGCTTCATTGACCTGCGGTTCCGCGGGCTGGTGCGCGTGGACAAGGTCGCCATCACGACTTACTACCAGGAAAAGTTTCTGCCCGAGCTGCGCAAGCAGGGCCACCCGGAACAGCCGCTCGCGGACGTCTCCGGCCAGATTGAAAAGCTGCTGGTGGACCAGAACATCAATGAAATGCTGAACACCTGGCTGCAGACCCTGCGCTCCCAGGCCCGCATAGAAAAAATGGTGGCCGCCATCTCCGCCGCGTCGGGAGAAGCCAGCGGAGTCAATCAGTGACTGCGCCTGCGGCCGCGCTCCCCGTCAAGCCCCGGCGCTCGCGCCTGCGCAAGGCCGTCCTGGTGCTCTTTCTCGCGGGCGTGGTCGCGCTCGTGTTTTACTTGAACAGCGCCGGGTTTCGCGAGTCGGTCCGCGCCCGCGTGGTGGCCGAACTCGAGCAAATCACCGGCGGCAAAGTCGAAATTCAGTCCTTCACCTGGAAGCTTTCCGCGCTGCGCTTTGTCGCCGGCAACTTGACCATCCACGGGAAAGAGCCGCCGGGCGAAGCCCCGTACCTTCATGCTGACCTGGTCACCGTGGAAGTGAGAATTGTTTCTTTTCTTTCCCGCAAAGTGTCCTTGAGCAAAGTGGTGGTTGACCATCCGGTGGTCCACCTCATTGTTTATCCTGACGGCTCCACCAACCAGCCGGCGCACAAGATTGCCAGTCTTTCCACGCCAACGCAGCAGCTCTTTGACCTTGAAATTCAGCATATGGAGATCAGCAACGGCACGCTGGTCTTGAATGAAGAACAGATTCCGTTCGCTATGGACGGCGACCGTGTTTCCCTGGGTATGAGTTATTCCGCCAAGGACAAGGGTTATGACGCGCGGCTGGCTATGTCGCTGCGCGCGGTGC
This sequence comes from Terriglobia bacterium, assembly GCA_020072815.1. Taxonomy (NCBI): domain Bacteria; kingdom Pseudomonadati; phylum Acidobacteriota; class Terriglobia; species Terriglobia bacterium. The sequence continues at coordinate 62,792 of JAIQGE010000002.1, forward strand.
GCTACCGTAATTCTTCGCCGCAAAGCGGTGACCTGGAACTTGGCCTGCTCCTGCGTCCCACGGAAACGGAGATCAAGTCCCTCAAGCTTTCGTACGCCGCGGGCAAGCTGCAGGCGACCGGCGCCCTGCGCAGCTACAACAACCCGGACGTGCGCCTGCAATACACCGCCACGGTGGAACTGGTGGATGCCGCCAGGCAAGCTCACATTTCTGAAGTGCGCGCCGGCAAGGCCAACCTCAAAGGCGTGTTCCTCTACCAGAACGGACGTTACTCCACCCAAGGCGACCTCACGGTCCGCGGGCTGGAATGGCATGACGCGGAATGGCGCGTCGCCGGAGTGGACGCGGAGTCGCCGTTTACTCTGACGCAGGACAAGCTTGCTCTTCCGCGCCTCGCTCTGCGCGCCTTCGGCGGGAGCATAAAGGCGGACGTACAGGTCAGCAACTGGAACAATCCGGCAGGGAACAAGAAACTTCCGCCGCAGAAGGGCGCCGCCACGGTTGAGCTGTCAGGGTTGCAAGTCAGCCAGGTCGCTGCCGCCGTGTCCACCCCGCACTTGCCGCTCGACCAGATGTCGCTTGCTGGAGGTATATCAGGACAACTCAAAGGATCGTGGTCCGGCGCCGTTCGAAACGCTCTGGTGGAGATCAAGCTGGGCGTTGCGCCGCCGCCTGACGCCGCGCCGGAACAAGTTCCGGTGACCGCGCAGTTCGCCGCCACCTACCATGGCGACGCGCGCACCCTGGACGTTGCCACCTTGAACTTCTCCACCCGTGCGCTGCACTTGACCGCCTCTGGGCAGTTGGGATCGGAATCGGCGCAAGCGAAGCTCATCGCTACCTCCACGGACCTCCATGAACTCAAGCCCGCGCTGGCGGCGATGAGTCCGGGCACGCGCATTCCGCTGTTGCTGGAAGGGCACGCCTCCTTCAACGGAACGGTCTCCGGAAAGCTGGATGCCCTGGCTATGCGCGGACGCCTGGAGCTGGAGAACTTTGATTCGGAGCTGGCGCCGCTGCGGCTTTCCGCCGTCCCCGGTGAAAGCCGTTTGCGCCGCGTTCATTGGGATTCCCTGACAGCCGACGCCGTGTACTCGCCTTCCATCATCAGCATGCAACATGGCGTGCTGCGCCGTGGCAAAGCCAAAATTGATTTTTCCGGTTCCGCGGTTTTGCACGCCGGTGTGCTCGATGAAAAAACCAGCCACGTGGATGTTGCATTCCGCGTGCAGGAAGCGGGTCTGGAAGACATTCAGACGCTGGCCGGGCTGAACTATCCCGTGGCCGGTCTGGTGGCAGCGGAGGTGCGCGCGTCCGGCACCACGGTCAACTTGCGCGGCAGCGGAAACGTGCAGATCAGCAAGATGACGGTCTTCGGCGAGCCCTTCAAAAGTTTTCGCAGCCAGGTACAGATCGCCGGAATGGAGCTCCAGCTTGCCAACGTTGCTCTGGCCCACAACGGCGCGCAGGTCACCGGAGAGTTGGCTTACAACTTTGATTCGCGCGCTTTCCGCTTTGACCTGAAGGGCGACAACATTGATCTGGCCACGCTGCAGCGTTTTGAACTCCCCCGCTTCGCCGTGGAAGGCATAGCTTCATTTCACGCCACCGGTTCCGGAACGGAAGAAGCGCCGGTCATCGCCGGTCAGGTTGATTTGCGCGATCTCAAGGTGAACCACGAGACCGTGGGCAGCATGAGCATCACGGCGGAAACCAAGGGCGCCGATATGCTGTTGCGCGGCCGCTCCAAGTTTGAGAACGCCACTCTTGCCGTGGATGGCAGCGTGCAGCTCCGCAATGATTTTCCCGGCCAGATGACCCTGGAGTTCGCCCGCCTGGATTTTGATCCACTGATCAGCGCTTACGTGCAAGGCCCGCTCACCGGACACTCCTCGGCCGCCGGGACCATCAGCCTGCGCGGTCCCTTGCGCCGCCCGCGCGACCTGGTGGTGACCGGCAACATCACCCAGCTCGCCGCCAGTTGGGAAAACGTCAAGTTGCAGAATGATGGTCCTATCCGTTTTTCCATGGAAAATGAAGTGGTCCGCGTAGACCAGTTCCACCTGGTGGGCGACGATACGGACATCACCATGACCGGGGCCGGCCACATTTCCGGCGACCAGTCACTCGACCTGCGAACCCGCGGCCGCTTTGACATGAAGCTGCTGCAGGGTTTCAACTCTGACATTCTGGCCAACGGCCCCGCGGCCTTCACCGTGGACATCCGCGGCAGCGTGGCGCATCCCTTGCTCAGCGGCCGGCTTGAGCTCAAAGACGCCGGCGTCTCTCTGGCCGACCTGCCCAACGGCCTCAGCCACATCAACGGCACCATGGTCTTTGCCCAGGACGGCGCCCACATTGAGAAGCTGACCGCGCGCTCCGGCGGCGGGGACCTGGACGTAAGCGGTTTCCTGGCGTATCGTAACGGCCTGTTCTTTGATCTCACCGCCACCAGCACGGACGTGCGCCTGCGCTATCCTCCGGGCGTGAGCGCTTCCGCCAACGCGCAGTTGCGCTACACCGGTTCCGCCCGAAGCTCGCAGCTCTCCGGTGACGTGGTGGTCACCCGCTTCGGCATGAACCCGCATTTTGATTTTGCCCTGTATCTGGCGCAGAGCAAGAAGACGCCGGTGCTGGCCACGCTGAATCCGTTCCTCGACAACCTGCGCCTGGACGTGCACATCACGTCCACCCCGGAACTGCGTGTGGAAACCTCGCTGGCCAAGCTCTCCGGCGATCTTGATCTTCGCCTGCGCGGCACCGCCACCCGCCCCGCGCTGCTCGGCCGGGTGAACATCGCGGAAGGCGACGTGTTTTTCAACGGCACCAAGTACCGGCTGGAGAGCGGCGACATTATCTTCTCCAACCCCCTGACCATTGAGCCCATCGTCAATATTGATATGTCGGCCCGCGTCCAGGACTACGACATCACCATTGGGTTGCATGGGTCGGTGGCCAGCGGCAAGAACCTGAGCATGTCTTACCGCTCAGACCCTCCGCTCTCCAACGCCGACATCATTTCTCTGCTGGCATTCGGCCGGACGCGCGGCCAGGATGTGTACAACGCTTCCCAGCCCGGCGGGGTGGCCCCGCAGGGCGGCAGCGATACCGCAACGGCATCGAACGCCATTCTGGGCCAGGCCCTCAATTCCCAGTTCAGTGACCGCGTGCAGCGGCTTTTTGGCGCCAGCCGGGTCAAGATTGATCCCCAGTTCATTGGCACCGGCAACAACCCCAGCGCGCGCGTGACCATTGAGCAGACCATCAACAACAACGTGACGCTCACCTACGTCACCAGCCTCACGCAGTCGGCGGAAACCGTGATCCAGGTGGAGTATGCTGTGGACAAGAACATCTCCATCGTCGCGGTGCGGGACCAGAACGGAATCCTGGGGTTTGACGTTCACATTCGCCGCCGCGCCAAGTAACACTTGCCCCGTAGTTAGTAACTATGACGACCGGAAACTCTCACGAACCCTTTACCGCCGAGCGCTTGTCCATGGTGGAAAGCCACCTGCGCCAGCGCGGCATCCACGATGAGCGCGTCCTGCAGGCCATGAGCAAGGTGCCGCGGCATGAATTCGTCGGGCAGCAGCGGCAGTACGAAGCCTACGCGGACCACCCCGTCCTGATCGGCGAAGACCAGACCACCTCGCAGCCGTACATCATCGCCGCCATGCTGCAGGCGGCGGAGATCAAGCCCACGGACCGCGTATTGGAAATCGGCGCCGGCTCCGGCTACCAGACCGCGTTGCTGGCGGAACTCGCCGCCCAAGTTTTTGCCGTGGAGCGTTACGCCACTCTGGCTGACGAAGCGCGGACCGTGCTGGCGCGCCTGGGCTACGGCAACATCACCATCGTCACCGGTGACGGCTCGCTGGGCCACTTTGCTGCCGCGCCCTATGACGTGATCGTCGTCTCCTGCGCCGCGCCGCGGGTCCCTCCGGCGTTGATTGCACAGCTTGCGCCGCAAGGCAGGATGGTGATTCCCGTCGGCGACCCTGACCAGCAAGTCCTGCAACTCGTCCGCAAACTCCCTGACGGCACAACCGCAACGCGTGTGCTGGAAAGCTGCCGCTTCGTGCCACTGATTGGGGAGCAAGGGTTTAGGGGAATCGGGTGATCGGGGCCCGATTTCCCCACAGTTCCGCTAAACTACTCCGTGGCCCTTTTCTCCAACATCAAGATCACGCTGGAAATGATCAAGTGGGAGCATTCCATCTTTGCTCTCCCGTTTGCTCTGTGCGGGGCGATGCTGGCCGCCGGAGGATGGCCCAGCGCGCCGCAACTGGGATGGATCATCCTCTGCATGGTGTCCGCGCGTTCGGCGGCCATGGCCTTCAACCGCCTGGCCGACGCGCAGATTGACGCCGCCAATCCCCGCACCGCCACGCGCGCCATTCCCGCCGGCGTGCTCTCCGCGAAGTTTGTCGGCGTATTTGTGCTGGCTTCATGCGCCATTTTTGTGGTGAGCGCGGCGCAACTGAACCGCCTGACCCTGTATCTGGCGCCGGTAGCACTCGCAGTCATACTTCTTTATTCCTACACCAAGCGGTTCACGCGATGGTCGCACCTGGTGCTGGGCTTTGCCCTGGGGATGGCCCCGGCCGCCGCCTGGATCGCGGTGCGCGGCTCGCTCGACCCCCGCATCCTGGTGCTCACCGCCGCTGTCACCTTCTGGGTGGGCGGCTTTGACGTGCTTTACGCTTGCCAGGACATTGATTTTGACCGCGCCAACGCGCTCAACTCCATCCCCCAGGCTTTTGGCGTGCCGCGCGCTTTGCTGCTGGCCCGCGTGTTGCACGCAGTCATGCTCGGGCTGCTGGCGTCGCTGGTGGTGCTGTTCGGCCTGGGAAAAATCGCGCTCGTCGGCGTGGCCGCCGTGGCTATCCTGCTTCTTTACGAGCACTCGCTGGTTTCGTCGCACGACCTCAGCAAGCTCAATGCCGCGTTCTTCACCATGAACGGCGTGATCGCCGTGGTGTTCTTCGTCTTTGTTGCCGCCGATTTGCTGATTCGCAACGCGCACTGACCATCGGCTGCAACTGCTTCCACCCGTCTTCGCGTGCCAAAACCTGCTGCAAGTTTTCCTTCCTTCAGCATTCTTGTCAGTGGGTGCCCTCTCATTCACTCCTGGCGCGGTGAGGTATAGTATTTTCCATATGAGAATCAGACACTTGGCAATTTTCGCGCTGGCCGCCGTGGCCGCGCTGGCTCAAGCCCAGACGCCTTCCACCAAGGCCGATAAGTCGAATGACGAGAAAAGTCAGCTTTGGTTCGCACAGACGGCTGCGGTGATCGCCATCAACACCCAGCACGTTGATCTCAACGGATACGCCGTCGCCTACATTGACCAGACCATCTGGACGCCCCTGCTCAAAGACAAAGATGCCGGACCGTTCCTGAAGCTGAAGGAGGCAAAGCCCGGGCGTAAGCTGGTGATTTTGATCTCGAATCCCGACAAGGCCGTGGTCGGCGTGTTCTTCGACGATGCCACGCCCGCGGGCATGGCGGTGCTCAAGCCAGGGGAGAAACTCGCAGCCGATTCCCTGAAAGAGATTCCGAAAGACGCGCTCAAAGAGACCGGCCAAAAGCTTCGCTTCGAAAATGCGGAGCTCGCCAGCGACGACGGCGACCCCATCCCCGCATTCAGTATTTCTGTAGAAAAGACACCGAACTGAGCGCCCCATGAACACGCTGCTGCGCATCCACAACCGGCCCTGGTCATCTGGCAGATGCCGGGCCGCTTTGCAGAGATTTCCTTTCGTCTCCGTGGCCGCTCTCCTCTTGTGCGGTTTGCCGTGCGTCGCGCAGCAGCCGCCGGCGGGCGGACAGAACTTGACCAGTCTGGAAGGCGTAGTCGTCAACGCGCTCACAGGCAAGCCAGTCCCGCGCGCGCTGGTGCGGATGTTCGGCGGCGTCCGGCGGGCCGTGCTCACCGGCGATCAGGGAGAATTTGAGTTTGAGGGCGTCCCCGTGGGCCATACGTCGCTCCTGGTGCAAAAACCCGGGTACTCCCAGGAAGGGACCAGCAATTTCAACTCGGCGGCAACATTTGAAGTCACCGCTGGTTCCGGCAAAGCCGTCATCAAGCTGGTTCCCGAGTGCGTGATCGCCGGACAAGTCAGCGCCGCCGATGGAGAACCGTTGGAGGGCGCCCAGCTCACGGTCCTGCATTCTGAAGTCATCGCCGGCATGCGCCGCCTGCTGCCTGCCGGCCAGGTCCACGCCACCGATGAAGACGGCAACTTCCGCGTTGCCGGCCTGGTCCCCGGCAAGTATTACGTGGCGGTCCGCGCCGCGAACGCCGCCCGCAGGATCCTGGGAGCACAGTCCGGCAAGCGCAAGCAAGCTTACCCGCCGGTACTTTATTACCCATCTGCTCTGGATCTGGAAGCCGCTGCTCTGCTCGATCTCACCGCGGCGCAGCACATGGACATCCGGCTTTCTCTCAAGCTCGAGCCCGCGTACAAGATTTCCGGCGTCATTTCCGGTATCGGCGACTGGAAGCAGGTAAACAATCCCTGGCTCACTGACCGGTCGGGCCAGATTCTGGCCTCAGCGGAGCAATTTGACCGCGCCACCGGCGTTTTTGAATTCCAGGCGGTCCCCGCCGGTAACTACCTTCTGCGTATTGGGGCGGTGCGTGAGAACGGCCAGTTCAACTGGACGCAACGCCCCATCTCCGTGGACGCCGACGTCACCGGCCTGAAACTGGCCTTGGGCGCCGCCACCGCGATCCCGGTAATGGTGCGCACGGAATTCTCATCCAAGGAATCTTTGGCGCGCTGTACAACTTTGTCCAGCGGCGAGTGCGATGCAACTCCGGTCCACGTGACCCTGTACTCGGCTGACTCCCCCTTTGCCGGTGGGGGCTATGCCAGCGACAACGTCCCCGGCAATCCCTTGAGCCGGCAGATTGCCAACGTCTCACCCGGCAGGTACATGGTCCAGGTCCATTCCTTGGTGGGCGGATACGTGCAATCGGTGCGCAGCGGCGGCGCCAACCTGTTGCGCGAAGACCTGGTGGTGCCGACGGAAGGCAGCGTTCCTCCCATTGAGATCACGTTGCGCGATGACGGCGGCACGGTGAAGGTCCACGTAAATTCTGATCAGGCTTCCGCCAAAGCCTGGGCGCTGGTGGTGTCAGAATCCGCGCCCCGCCTGAGCCCTGTCCTTCTCAACGTGGGGCCCGGCGTTGACCGCGAGTACGGCGGGCTGGCTCCCGGAGACTACAAGGTATTTGCTTTTGATTCCACTGACGGCCTGGAGTACACCAATCCCAGCGTCCTGTCGCGATACAGCTCCAAGGCCTCGCGGGTATCCATCATGCCCAAAGCCACGTCGAGCGTGAGTGCGGATTTGATCCACAAGGACGAGGAGTAGCCCGGAATGATCGCGCGCATGGCATGCTGCTTCGGCTTTTTCTTCGCAGCGATGGCCGCCGTCGCCCAGCCGGCCGCCAAGCCGCCGGCCGCGCCCGCTGGAGCTTTCCAGATCAGCGGAACATTGGTGGATTCCACCAACGACCAACCGCTGGCCCACGCGCGCGTAGCCATTGCCCCGGTCAGCGACCGCAGCGCATTTACCGCGATTGTCACCAGCGATGATGGCCGATTCGTTTTCCGCCGGCTGGCGGCGGGCAAATACACGCTCACCGCGCAGCGGCCCGGTTACCTAACGCAGTCTTTCAACCAGCATGATCAGTTTTCTTCGTCCATCGCTGTGGGCGCCGGCTTGGATTCCGGCGATCTGGTTTTTCGTCTGGCGCCGGAAGCCGCCATCTCCGGCGTGATTACTGACGAAGTTGGCGATCCGGTGCGCCAGGCGCAGGTCCTGCTGTTTCAGGCCGGGATCGCCGGCGGAGCGGACGGCGTCCGCCTGCGCAGCCGCACCGTGACTGACGATGAAGGCGCGTATCGCTTTGGCCATCTCATGCCCGGCAAGTATCTGGTGGCCGTCTCCGCCAAGCCGTGGTACGCGCAACCCGCGGTTTCTCCGGACGCCGGCGGCCATCAGGTATTTCAGCCCCAGGGCGGCGCGGTGACCAGCCACTCCCGGGAGGGTTCCGCCCCGCTCCCAGTGGACGAAAAAACCGCCGCGTTAGATGTCGCCTACCCCATCACGTTTTATCCCGGCGCCGCGGATCCGGCGGCAGGAGCGCAGATTCCACTGGCACTGGGAGAGAAAGCCATCGCCAACGTCACTCTGCAGCCGGTTCCTGCGGCGCATTTTCGCGTTTGGAGGGATGAGAAGGCAGGCCAGCAACGCTATCCTTCCTTGGAAGTCCGGCTGTTTGACACCACCGTTTCCCTGCAAAGCGAGATCCAGGCCGAATCTGCCGGCTACGTTTTCATCAGTGGCGTCGCGCCCGGACATTACAGTCTGAAGATCAACGACTACTCGAGCGGCAGCATGCAAAACATCTCCACGCGCGAGGTTGACGTAAGCGCCAGCGGCGATGTGGAAACGCCGCAGGCTGCATCGCGGGCGCAGGTGACGGTGTCCGTGCAGTTGGAAGCGGGCGCGAGGCTTGCGCCGCAGAGCGCAATCCGGCTCTATAACAAGAACACTTCAGAAGCTTTTGTGGAGCGCGCCAACAGCAAAGGCGAATTTGAATTCAAGAGCGGAGTTCCGCCGGGGACTTATGAATTGTCCATCACCAACTCGACCGGACTGTTTGTGAAAAGCGTCTCTTCGTCCGGAGCCAAACCCATTGGCCGGACCGTGGAAATCAAGGGCTCCAGTCCGCTCACGCTCGCGCTGGTGGTGGGGCTGGGCCAGGCGCAGATCAAGGGCGTGGCGCTGCGCGACGACAAGCCGCTGTCCGGCGCCATGGTCCTGCTGGTCCCCGCTGACCCCGCGCACAACCAGGTGCTCTTCCGCCGCGACCAGAGCGACAGTGACGGCACGTTCACCCTGGCTGAGGTGGTGCCCGGCAAATACACTTTGCTGGCCCTCGAAAACGGCTGGGACCTGGAATGGACCAAGCCTGCCGTGCTCAAGCCGTTTCTGCCACAAGGTGAATCCATCACCGTTCTGCCGAACGGCAAGCAGGAATTCAAGCTCAAGGTGCAGCAGGTTCCAACAGCTGGCGCACAGCCGTGACCTCGCCGAATGAACTCTACCGCTGATCCGCGCTTATCAGAGTTCATCAGCGGCAAGGGTTTTTCTCGGGTACACTTGTCTTCCCATGCGTGACCCCGTTGAACTGGAAATCTTCAAGAGCCTGTTCCACTCCATTGCGGAAGAGATGGGAGCGGCGCTGCGGCGCACCGCGTTTTCGCCCAACATCAAGGAGCGGCGCGACTACTCCTGCGCGGTCTTTGACGGCCAGGGTGAAGTCGTGGCCATGGGCGACCACATGCCGGTGCATCTGGGGTCTATGCCCATGTCCGTGCGCGCAGCGGTGGACCAGCTCACGCTCGGTCCCGGCGATGTGGCCATCCTGAACGATCCGTTTTGCGGCGGCACGCATCTGCCGGACATAACACTGGTCGCCCCGGTTTTTCTCGAGCGCGAAAAATCCCGCGCCGGCAAGGTAGAAACGAAGAGGTCCGGGCCGCAGTTTTACGTTGCTTCGCGTGCCCACCATGCCGACGTCGGCGGCATGTACGCCGGCTCCATGGGCAGCTGCCGCGAAATTTACCAGGAAGGCCTGCGCATTCCTCCCATCAAGCTGATTTCCGCCGGGCGCATGCAGAACGACGTGCTGCGCCTGGTGTTGAGCAACGTTCGCACGCCGGAAGAGCGCCAGGGTGACCTCAACGCGCAAATCGCCGCCTGCCATACCGGAGCAACGCGCTTGCGCGATATTGCCGCGCGCTACGGCATGCCCAGCGTGCAGCGTGTGATGGATGAATTGCAGGAATATTCTGAGAAGATGATGCGGGCCTTCCTGGGCAAGGTCCCGCACGGCGTTTACCAGGCTGAAGATTTTCTTGACGACGACGGCGCCGGCTCCGGTCCCGTGCGCATCGCCGCCAAGCTGACGTTTGCCGCTGCGCCGCCGGGCAAGCCGCTGGTCACCGTGGATTTCACCGGCAGCGCGCCACAAGTCGCCGGCAGCATCAACGCCGTGGAGGCCATCGCGTACTCGGCGTGCTTTTATGTCTTCCGCTGCCTGCTGCAGGAAGACGTTCCCGCCGCCGCGGGGCTGATGCGTCCCGTGCGCATGATCGCCCCGGCGGGCACGGTGGTAAACTCGCGCCCGCCTGCGGCCGTGGCCGGCGGCAACGTGGAGACTTCGCAACGCATTGTTGACGTTCTTCTGCGCGCGCTGGCCCAGGCCCTTCCTGATCGCGTGCCGGCCGGATCGTCGGGCACCATGAACAACCTCACCATCGGCGGAATGGACGAGCGCACTGGCGAGCCGTTCGCCTACTATGAAACCATCGCCGGCGGCATGGGCGCGCGTCCTGATCGCGACGGCGTCAGCGGCGTGCACACCCACATGACCAACTCGCTCAACACTCCGGCGGAATCGCTGGAATACGCGTATCCGTTGCGGGTGACGCGCTATTCGTTGCGCAAATCAAGCGGTGGAGCAGGGAAGTTTCGCGGCGGGGACGGCATTGTCCGCGAAGTAGAGTTGCTGAGCGACGCCGAAGTGACTCTGCTGGCCGACCGCCGCAGCCGCGGTCCGTACGGTCTTGCGGGCGGCGCCGATGGCGCTGCCGGACGCACCGAAGCCGTCCACCTCGACGGCCGCGTGGAATCTCTGCCCGGCAAAACCAGCGTACGCTTGAAAAAAGGTGAGCGCATTCGCATTGAGTCGCCCGGCGGCGGAGGCTGGGGAAAGTAGGTTGCGGCGAGTAGATCATGGATGCTGGTGGTGTATTCCAGCGGCAAACTACGGTGATGCTACAGTTTGAACCTGCGCGGCAGGATAGTGGCGCCCGCTGAGATGATCTCTGGAGGCAAGAATGAAAGCATCTATGTTTTATCGAATCTCTTCTGTTCTTCTGCTGCTATTTGCCGCCGGACATACGTATGGGTTTCGCCAGAATATTCCGGAATGGAGAGCGGACGCGGTTCTCGGTTTAATGCGTTCCGTCCACTTTGACGCGCAAGGGTTTACCCGGACGTATTGGGACTTCTTCAGCGCCTTCGGGCTTTTGTTCTCCGTGTTTCTGTTGTTTGCGGCGGTATTAGCATGGCTGCTAGGCGGACTTCCGGCAGAGACTTTGGCGCGCGTGCGGAGCATTGCGTGGGCGCTGGCCATTTGCTTTGTGGCCGTCACAGCTTTGAGCTGGCGATACGCCTTTACTACCCCTATCGTTTTCTCAGCCCTGATTACGGTGTGCTTGATTGCGGCGGCATGGCTTTCAGCGAAGCAGGTTTACGTGCCTCCGTTGCGATCATAAGGTGAGAGGATTCACACTGCACCTCTGCCAAAACTACCCGAAGATTGAATTTCGGGTAGCAACTCCGGTAGAGTTACTTGCCTCCCCCGAATAGGTCCAAGATTGGTCCCGAGTATCGCTATGAGTGCAAGCCGCGTTCTGATCGTTGATGGCGAAGAATCCCTGGCAAAGCTGATTGCGAACACGCTGGCTGAGGCCGGCCATGAGGTCACGCGAGTTGCATCCGGCGCAGAAGCGTTGGCTGTGCTCGGCTCCAGCGGCGAGTATGATTTGATGCTCAGCGAGCTGGCCATGCCGGGTATGGATGGCGTGGCGCTCCTGCAACACTGTAAAGAACGCTACCCTGACATGCCGGTGATCCTCTGCGCCGGCACCAATGACGCTTCCGTGGCACTGGACGCCATTCGCCGCGGGGCCTACGACTACCTGCTCAGGCCTTTCGAAGATGAACAACTCCTGGCGATTACCGGACGGGCGCTGGAATACCGCCGGCTCAAGCTGGACAATCGCGTCTACCAGTCGAATCTGGAATCGCTGGTTGCGGCGCGCACCCAGCAACTCCACGACGCCATGATTGACCTGGAGCGCTCCTATGACACGACGATTGAAATCGCCGCTGACTTGCAAGGTCTCAAGGACTCAGCTACCGGCGTCCATGCCCGCCGCGTGACGGCGTTCACCATTGCTCTGGGCCGCGCGCTGGGGCTGGACGGAGAAAAAATCCGCGTGGTAGCGCGCGCCGCCATCCTACATGACATCGGCATGATCGCCGTGCCGGACGCCATCATCCGCAAGCCCGGCCCGCTCTCTCCGGAAGAGGACCGGATTCAGCGCGAGCATTGCTTCCGCGGCTACCAAGTGCTCAAAAAGATCCCGTTTCTCACTGAGGCCGCCGAACTGGTTTACGCCCATGAGGAGCGCTATGACGGGACGGGCTTCCCCCGCGGCTTGAAAGGTGAGGCCATCCCCCAGGGCGCACGGATTTTCTCCGTGGCCCACGCCTTTGACGCCATCCTCACGGAGCGCCCTTACCGCGCGGCAAAGGGCCTGGCTGAAGCGCGCGTGGAAATCGCCCAACTGGCCGGCAAACAGTTTGATCCGGCAGTGGTCCGCGTTTTCCTGGACATGCCGGACAAGGTCTGGATGGAATTGCGCTCGGAAGTGGACAAGCAGGCTGTGCCTTCTTCCTGACTTCGCGCAGCGAAGCCCGGCGGTCTCCGAGATCGCGCATTGACTCCTCCCGCGAACGCCTGCTAAACTCAATGAATTCATAGCACTTATCCCACCAAGAAGGTTTCCACGTGCAAGGTTATACCCGCCGTCAATTGAAGACTGATAAGTTCGCTGAGACCGCGCAGGGCGCCGCCACCTGGGCCGCTGGGCACCAAAGTTCTGTCATCTGGGCCATCGGGCTGGTCGTGGTCGTGGCCCTGGCGTTCGCCGGATTCATGACCTGGCAGGGCCGCCAGACTGAACAGGGCAACTTGGCGCTGGCCGCCGCGCTGCGGACTTATGGCGCGCCTCTGCGGCCGGCAGGAGCAGCCGCAGTTGCCGGGGAAAAAAGCTATGCCACCGCGGCCGAGCGGGCCAAAGCTTCGCAAAAGGAATTGAAAGCCGTCGCTGACAAATTTACCTATACCGGCCCGGGCCGCATGGCCCGTTATCTGGGCGGCGTGGCCGCCATGCAGGCGGGCGACAACGCCACCGCCGAGCAGGAACTGAAGGCCGCCGCCGACCTGCGCGACAAGGAAATCGCCGCGCTGGCCAAGCTCTCTCTGGCATCGCTCTACCGGTCAACCAACCGCGCGGCCGATGCTTCCAAGGTTTACAAAGACCTGGCGGACCATCCTACGGACACGGTCCCCAAGACGCGCGCCCAACTGGAGCTGGCGGAAATGTATGAGACTTCCGCTCCCGACCAGGCGGCCGCCATTTACCAGCAGATACAGAAGGACAACCCCAAGAGCGTCGCGGCGCAGATCGCCGGTTCCAAGCTGAACGCCGGCAAGCAGCCGGGCGCCATGAACTTCTAACAACGCTCTGGACTTTGCGCCAGGGTGGCATAAAAGAGTAGGCTCTCTTTGTCCGCTTTTTCCTGAAGCGGCGAGTTTTCCGGCATTCTATTGCGACCGAGCGGCCGCGTATTCTTCCACCGAATTTCCGGACTTTCCTGGCCGAAGTCCATCGAGGAGCTCCCCATGAAATCTTTTCTTGCAGGTTTAGGTATTGGCATTGGAATCGGATTGCTTTTTGCCCCGTTGAGCGGCGAAGAGACCCGTGAGAGCCTGGCGGACCGCGCCGGCGACCTCGCCGGTTCCACCCGTGATCTGGTGGTGGAAGGACGCAAGCGCGTCCGCAACGCGGCCACCGCCCTGCGTACCCCAGCCGAAGCCACGGGCACGGAAGGTTTGGGGAATTCGTAAGCAACAGCGCCGGGGAATCCCGCTGGCGAACCTTGCGGAGATCACAACGAATCGCAGCGTAGAGACGTGGCACGGCCACGTCTCTTAATACCTATGCGCTCGAGCCATCCTTGACACTCCATCCGCCCGGCCTTTATCCTTAACACTGTCCCCAGCGTAACCTCTGCTAGGCATTCAAGATTCTGGAGTAGCCCTATGTTTATAAAAATAAAGGATCTTGAACTCCGGAAATTGGAATTTGACGAAAGCTTCCCTCCCGGCGCGATTGATTTTGGTGAGGACATCGTCCAAAAAGTCCCGCTGCAAGCGGCAGGACGGGCGGAGTTGATTCGCGAGCACCGCGGCGGCAAGAACGTGGTGGAGGACATCCGGATCGTCGCCAAGATTGCCACGGGCATCGAGGTGTATTGCGCACGTTGCCTGGAGCCGGTGAGTAATTCTGTCGCCGAGTTGTTCGATCTGATCTACCGTCCGTTGGGCATTGACGCCAAGGGCGAAGAGGCTTCCATCAGCTCGGCGGAGACGGAAATCGGGTACTATCAAGGTGAGGGCCTGCTGCTGGAAGACGTCCTGAAAGAGCAGGTTCTACTGGCCCTGCCGGTGAAGCAAGTCTGCAAGCCCGGCTGCAAGGGGCTTTGCCCGCAATGCGGGACGAACCTGAACCAGAGCAAGTGCGATTGCGTGGTCGCGGTGGCTGAGCCGCGCTGGGCCGCTCTGGAAGATATCCGCAAGAAGCTGGAGCGGTAAGACAAGAATTTTTGCGCAGCGGCCGCGGGTCGCGCGCCATGAAAGGTAACTGGATACAATGGCAAATCCTAAACGGCGGCACTCGCAAACGCGCACCTCGACGCGCCGCGCTCACGATCATCTGACGGCGGTGACGGTTTCCGAATGCCCCAACTGTCACGAACGCAAGCTGCCCCATCGCGTATGTCCTAAGTGTGGATATTACAAGGGCCGCGAAGTAGTGGAAGTCAAGGAAACCAAGTAAAATCGCACATTCAGTGGAAACGCTCATAGCTGTTGACGCCATGGGGTCTGACCGGGCCCCCAAGCCTGAAGTGGAAGGCTCTTTGCTGGCTGTGCAGCACTATCCCGGAGTGAGGGTGCTGCTGGTCGGGCCGGAAGCGCAGCTCAAACGCGAGCTGGCTGGACATCCCTCTGCCGCGCACTCGGCCATTGAAGTGGTCAACGCCACCCAGGTCATCACCATGCACGATAAGCCGGTGCAGGCGGTGCGGACCAAGAAAGATTCCAGCATCCACGTGGGCCTGCGCCTGGTGCGCGACAAAAAAGTCGTGGGCTTCGTCACCGCCGGCAACACCGGCGCCGCCATGACCGCCGCCAAGATGGTGCTGGGCGCGCTGCCCGGCGTGGACCGCCCGGCGCTGGCCAGCGTTTTCCCCACATCCATGGGCAAGCCTTCCATCCTGATTGATGTGGGCGCCAACGTGGATTCCAAGCCCCAGAACCTGGCCCAGTTCGCCATCATGGGCGAAATCTATTTTCGCGCCATCTTCGGCGCCGCCAAGCCCACTGTGGGTCTGCTCTCCGTGGGTGAAGAAGAAACCAAGGGCAACGACCTTACCCGCCATGCCCACGCGCTGCTCAAGGAGCTGCCGCTGAATTTTATCGGCAACGTGGAAGGCCGCGATCTCTACAACGGCCGCGTGGACGTGATCGTCTGCGACGGCTTTGCCGGCAACGTGGCCCTGAAGATTTCAGAAGGCCTGGTGGATGCCGTCCGCTACCTGCTGAAAGAGTCTTTGAATTCGACCATCACTTCACAGGTGGGCGCGTTGCTGGCGCGCAAAGCGTTCACCAACTTCGGACGCCGCCTGGACTATTCCGAATTTGGCGGCGCGCCGCTGCTGGGGATCAAAGGCGTGGCCATTGTCGGCCACGGCGCGTCCAACGCCAACGCCATCAAGAACGCCGTCCGCGTGGCCAAACAGTTTCACGAGTCCGGCATCAACCAGCGCATCGAGCAGGAAATCACCGCCGCCCGCGTGGAAGCCGCGGCCGCCCGCCTGGAAGAAAACGCATGAGTCTGCCCAACGTCGCTTTCCTCTTTCCTGGACAAGGTTCACAAGCCGCGGGGATGGGGAAGGAACTCGCCGCTCTGTATCCCGTCGCGCAAAAAACTTTTCAAGAAGCCGATGCCGCCCTGGGATTCAGCCTGTCGCAACTGTGCTTTGAAGGCCCTGACGACCGGCTGCGCATGACCGAGATCACCCAGCCGGCCATCTTGACGGTGAGCGTGGCCGCGGCGCGGGTCCTGGCCGAAAAGGGAATTACCCCGCAATTTGTCGCCGGGCACAGCCTGGGCGAATACTCCGCCCACGTAGTTGCCGGGACGCTGGATTTCGCTGACGCCGTGCGCACCGTGCGCAATCGCGGCAAGTACATGCAGGAAGCTGTCCCCGCGGGCAAGGGGGCGATGGCGGCCATCCTGGCCATGCCCATTGACCAGCTCCAGCAAGTCTGCGTGGACGCCGCGCAAGGCGAAGTGGTGCAGCCGGCCAACGTGAACTCGCCCGACCAGATCGTGATCTCCGGCGCAGTCGCGGCCGTGGCCCGTGCCGCCGAACTGGCCAAAGATCGCGGCGCCAAACGGGCCATCATGCTGGAGGTAAGCGCGCCTTTCCATTGCGCGCTCATGCAGCCCGCGCAGGACCGCCTGGCCAAAGACCTGCACGCGCTCAAGTTTGCCGATCCAAAGGTCGCCGTGGTCAGCAACATTGACGCCGAACCCAAGACTTCAGGCGACGCCTCGCGCGACGCTCTCATCCGCCAGGTCACCGGGACTGTCCAGTGGGTGGGCTGTGTGCAGAAGCTGATCGCCCTGGGCGCGAAGACGTTTGTCGAAGTCGGGCCCGGCAAGGTCCTCACCGGGCTGATGCGGTCCATTGACCGCGCGCAAACGGCGATGAACGTGGGCGACGAAGCATCACTCGCCAAAGCGATAAATTTCTTCGCTTCTCCTGCACAACAGTAGTACATTGGGCTGAAGCCGAGAGTTTGTTCCCATGAACCATCTTGCCCGCCTGCTGGTACTCCTAGCTGTATCTTCCCTTGCTGCTCAATCGCTGAAGAATGAAGACCTTGGTATTTCAATTACCAACAAGCCCCAGTTGTTTGTTGCCGAGATTCTTGACGTCAAAAAGATGGATTTGGCGAACAGGAAAGCTGTATTTCTCAATCGCGGAAGAGTCATGGAAAGAGTGAAACTCAGTCATGGCGGCGGCACGAGGATATACCGCTTCGACGATGGATTCTCTGAGAACACCGAAGTGAAGCTTGGCTGGCAGATGCCACTTGCTCGAGAACTCTGGCTGGCGTATTACGAATGGGGATGGTATATGGCAAGTTCGGCGCATTCAGGGGCAGTTCAGGTCTTTGAGCTGCGAGAGGGCAAGGTATTTATCATCCAGCAAATAGATTTTGATATGCATCATGGTGGTCATGCAGTGGGCGCATCCTTCGATCCAAAAAGGAAAATTCTGACCGTGCGGTCCGTCCCATTTGACTCGCCGAAGGGTCGCTGCTGCCCTATCTACATTAACACTGTCACCTTCCGCTGGGACGGACAGCGGTTCGTCCGCATCAGCGCCAAGCGAGCCCCAATTTCCAAACAAGACTAAGCGGCCAAGCCGCATTTTGCTCCCGTTCAACCTTCTCCACAGAGCTGCTGTTTGTTCCTGAGATCCGGCGTCCTTCACAAAGCCGTATTTCCCGCGTCCATGTTGTTAGGAGCGGACATCAAGGCCATCATATGCTGAATATCAAAGGCTTCTTTGCGGACGCGCTGATCGTAGTAAACAAGCGTTAGGGCGCTGGCGCTCACCGGGCCAAACAGGATTTCTCCGACCGCGGTGCTGATCTGGCTTAGCGCCTGTGGCGCGAACGTTGCCGCAACATGGAATACCTTGGAACTCAGGGCGGTCACGCCCGCATCCAGCGCGAATGACATACCGGCGGCAAAGATCGTTGTGAGAAAGTAGACGACGATGACCCGGCCAACGGAATCGCTGGTCAACGATGAGCTTCGTTTCAAGGACTCATTTCCCGTGATGTTTTCAAGGACTACGGCGGGAACCGCAATTCCATACACTCCCGCCCAATAAATCCCGGGCACGATGCACAGCATGGCGCCAAAGCCAACGATTAGGCCAACCACAAAAGAGACGTACAGCACTCTGAGGGCCTTGGCCCACACGCGCGCAAAGCAGGCAACCATGCTGGTGGGCCGGTCGAGATAGACATCGGAGACGCCAAAAGTTGTGGCTGCCGTTACGATCGCGCCCGCGAACATGGAAGCAACCAGCGTGCCCACAATACCGAGCCCGGTCACGAATGTTTCCAGTTTTTGGTCGCCAGCGGCAGGAAGCGTCACGACAAGCTGCAGCAGCAGCAGGACAAGATTCGGAACCGCGCTGATGCCGATGAACAGCAGGAAGTTCCGCCGGTAGATGTTAAACGTCTCATCGAGCAGCTTGCCTAGCGACAGCGGAAGCAGTGTATGGGTCATGATTCCTCGTTCAGAAGCCTTGCGGTAATCAAATCGCGATATTCTACCCGAAGCAGGCCGCGTGCCTTGCCCCTCAGGTCCGGCATCCGGTCCGCGGACATGTTGATTCTTGTTTCGTTTTGGTTCTTGAGTCCTTATAATTCCGGGCATCGTATAGGGCTTCCCCCGCCTGACGACTCACAAAGATTCCAAAGAGACCTAGGAGATCCAGACATGAAGACAATTGCTAAATTAGTGGCCGTTTGCCTGTTGCTGGGCTCGCTGAGCTTCGCGCAAGGTGGCGTGTCCGCGGGCAAGACCGACGACACCAAGAAGACAGCCTCCTCCAAGGGAAAAGGTAAGACCACAACCAAAGTTGCAAGCAAAGGCGGCGACAAGGACAAAGGGAAGCGCACAGCCACCGCCACCAGCAAGGGCAAAGGCAAGACGATCGAAACGAGCAAGGGCAAAGGCAAAGGCGCCAGCACAAGCAAGGGAAAAGGAAAGGGTACGGGCACGACCAAGAAGGGTGGGGACGACAAGGGCGGCAAGAAGTAACCGTCGCGAAGTCTCCTTGGTCGGCTACATTTTGGCGCCGAGCTTGAAGACCTTGAGGCGGGCGTCGCCCATGCTATGGCCCGCCGCGTGGCTGGAACTCATCCACATGGGTGAGCTGCGTTCGGTGCCCGTCGGCGCTCAGATCCTCCCCTCTTTCCGCGACGGTTTTTCTACCGTTCAATCCCCAAAACAGCCCCTCAGGTGCGGTATGCGGCCAATCATCTTATTTAGTTCAGTTTTGGCCATTAAATCTCTATAATTCCACGGCATTCGGACAGGGCCTCCCCGGCCCTTAATCACAAAGAGTCACAAGAGACCAAAGGAGATCTAGGAGACATGAAGACTATTGCTAAGTTAATGGCCCTCTGCCTGTTGCTCGGCACTCTGGCATTTGCCCAGACTACTGGCGACAAGGACAAGAAGGGTGGCGAAACCAAGACTGCTGCCGCCGGAAAGAAGAAAACCACGGCCAAGAAGGGCGCGAAGAAGGCAGCCACGGCCGAGAGCGGCAAAAAAGCCACAGCTGACAGCGGCAAAAAGGCCACCAAGAAGGGCGCGAAAAAAGGCGCCACGAAGAAAGCTGCAGGAGCCGACGACAAAAAGGGTGGCGACGACAAGGGCGGCAAGAAATAAGCATTCCTCACTCCATCCGGGGAATCTGCCGGTTTCCTGGTTTGCTGGACCAACACCAACTCGGATCCGCGCCTGATTTTCGTCGCTTCAAGGTTCTGTGAAGCCGGGCGCGGAGAGAGTCTCTCCGCCATACTGTCCGTTCACTTGCATTCACTTTCGCGCGCATCTTGCGCGGCGGGAGAAGTGCGCCTGCGTCCTCTTATCCTGGACCATGGCAGCGCACCTGCCAGATATCCGGCGACGTGGTGATGGTGTGCGACCTCTTTTCCACCCACAAAAGTGTCGGGGTCGTGCGGCGATTGAGCGTTACCACCAGGATCACACCGCTGGCCGACCCAAAACCTTTGGTCGGCGGCTCCGTGGCACAGTCCACTTGATGGCTGGTTATGGTCCCAAAATCACTGGAAGGGCCCCAATCCAGAGTGAATTGCGAGAGCGTGTACTGGTTGTACTTCTCCGGATGCTGTTTCCAATCTGGATCAGCATTGTACAAACCGTAGGCCGCGTCCAGATCTTTGCGCTCGATGGCGGCAAAGAACTTGTTGGCGACGCCCCATTCCCGTATGTAACGGAACCGGCCACTGGGCCAGAACCACAAGATCAAAAATACGATCACCAGTACCACGGCGATCCCCACCAGTCGCCAGCGCCGCTGCGCTGGCCGCGGGTCATACTCTTTTGCGTCCAACAGTCCCATAAGAACCGCCTCTACAAAGTGCGTTTGAACAACAGAGTGGAGAGCGAGAACGTAACAATTGCGAACCCACTAAGATACAGCAGGTCCGGCCAGATTGCAGCCAGTCCCACGCCTTTGAGCAACACTGCCTTGAACCCGTGCACCGAATATGAGAACGGGTCCACCCGGGCGATCCACTGCAACCATTCAGGAAAAGCCTGAATGGGATAGATGGCGCCGCTGGGGAAGTAAAGCAACGTATTCAGGATGCCGAACATGGCGCGCGGCACCAGCGGGTCGTTTACCCGGACCATCATCAAGAACATCATGGCGATGAACGCGAAGGACGTGCACGCGATCAGCAAGAGCAGCCAGAGCAGATTGGCGGGCTGAAAAGTGCCTCCCACGCCGGCAATCAGCGAGCCAATGATCGTGAGCACCACTCCCGCGCCCATGGCTTTCATGGCGCCGGCCACGTTCAGGCCGGCCACCAACTCCATTTTGGTGATGGGCGTGACCAGATAGCCTTCGTGCACGCCGCGGGCCTTATCGTCAATGTACACAATGCCGCCGCCGATCATCACGCTCACGAACATGGCCAGCGTGATCGAACCCGGCAACAGATACTTCATGTACTCGATGTAGGGGTAGAGTTCCACCACCTGCAGCGCCACTTGCTGCACCACGCGCGGCTGGAAGTCCGGCTGGTTGAGCGCCCCAACGAGTTCCGTCATGCTCTGCTCAAAGGTGGCAGTCATGAAGTTGTCGGTGTTGTCCAGCACCAGGCCCACGCGGGGTCGCGCGTGCTCGTAAACGTCACGCGAGAACTGCGGCGGAATCACCAGCCCGGCGTTGAGGTCGCCCTTGCGCACGTCCGCGACCATCTGCTTTTCGTCGGTATAAAGGATGGTCTGGAAAGTCCGGGCATTGCTCTGCACCGCGCGCAGCGCTTCAATCACCCGGATGGCCTGCGGGCCGCGGTCCTGGTTCACAATGCCCAGCTTGGCGTCGCGAATCTTGCCGCCGAAGGCGTTGCCCAGCACGATCAATTGCACCAGGGGAAAGACCATGGCGGCCATCATCAGGGCAGGCGAGCGGAAGAACTTGCGCAGATCGCGCTCCACAATGGCCATCATGCGTTCAGTCTGAAAGAACGCCATGTTTCACTTCCCCCAGGCCACGGGCGACTGGTA
Source organism: Terriglobia bacterium (assembly GCA_020072815.1). Lineage (NCBI taxonomy): Bacteria > Pseudomonadati > Acidobacteriota > Terriglobia > Terriglobia bacterium. Next base: position 84,151 of record JAIQGE010000002.1, read on the forward strand.
GAGCGGCGCGTCAGCCAGTTGGTCGCGCAACTGGCGGCCAGTGTAGTGGACGAACACGTCATCCAATGTGGTGGACTGCACCGTGAGTGATTTCACTTCCACCTTGGCGCGGACCGCGGTTTCCACCAGCGCGGTGGTGGTGCGCGGGCCGTCGTCGGTGAGGATGCGGTACATGCTGGCGCCTTCCGGCTGTACGGAATTGACGCCCGCCAACTGCGACAGCTCGCCCTGCCAGTCTTCAGGAGCGTTCAGGAACTGCGCTTCAATCACGCTGGAGCCGGGAATGCTGGCCTTGAGCGCGCGCAGAGAATCCAGCGCCACCAGCTTGCCGTGGTCCACAATGGCGATGCGGTCGCAGAGGCGGTCGGCTTCATCCATGTAATGCGTGGTGATCAGGACGGTCAGGTTGCGTTTCTGTTTGATGGCGCCAATCATCTCCCACACCGCCACGCGCGACACCGGGTCCAGGCCGGTGGTGGGCTCGTCAAGAAAGAAGATGCGCGGCCGGTGCACCAGCCCGCGCGCGATCTCCAGCCGCCGCCGCATGCCTCCGGAAAGATTGCGCGCCGGCGCGTCGCGCCATTGCGTCAGGTCCACCAGTTCCAGCAGTTCATCAATGGATTGTTTCCGGACGGCCGCCGGAATCCCGTACAGTTTGGAATAAATGCTCAGGTTTTCCCACACCGTGAGGTCGCCATCGCTGGTCATGGCCTGGGGAATCACGCCGATGGAGCGCCGCGCTTTGTCCGGGTCTTTGCTCACGTCAAATCCTTCAACAAACGCCGAGCCGCTGGTGATATCCAGCAGCGTGGTCATCATGCGGATGAGCGTGGATTTGCCCGCGCCGTTTGGTCCCAGCAGCCCAAAGATTTCGCCTTCCGCCACGTCGAAAGAGACACCGTCCACCGCCGTGAAGTTTCCGTAGCGTTTGACAATGTCCACCACGCGGATGGCCTTCACGTCCTCCATCAGGAGCCCCCGACTTTCGACTTCGGGACCAGCACTTCCGCGGTCATGCCCGGAACCAGGTTCTTCTTGCTGTTGTCCACGCTGAGCTTCAGGGCGATGGTTTTGATGTCGCGCTTGCGGCGGCTCACGTCGCGCTGCGTGGCGAAGTCGGCTTCCGGAGCCTTGTAAATCACCTTGCCGGACACGATGTCACCGGAAGGAAGGCGCACGTTGAGCTGGTCGCCGATGGCAATGTGCACGGATTCGGTCTCGGGGACCGCCGCGCGCACCCAGGTATCGCTCAAGTCGGTGATGATCACGATGGGCTGGCCCAGCGTGACCACTTCGCCTTCACGCGCCGCGCGGATGGTGACCGTGCCGTTCACCGGCGAAACCACCTTGGTGTATCCCAGCCGGGCCTCAGCGGCTTCCAGCTGCGCCTGCGCGTTGAGCTGCTGTGCCCGGGTCGAAGCCGCCGTGCTCTGCGCTGCATTGGCCAGGAGCGTGTGTGCCCGCGCGGTCTCCAGGTCAGCCTTGGCGGCGTTCAACTGGTCCTCCACCGCGCGGACCAATGCCTGCTGGGCCTTCAACTGGGCCTGTGCGTCGTCAGCTTGCTGTTGCGGGGCCACTCCTTGTGCGGCAAGTGTCACCGATCGCTTAGTGTCACTCTCGATGCGGACCAGATCGGCTTGCGCCTGGGCCAGCGTGGCTTGCGCGGCGCGCAACCGGGCCTGGGCGTTGACTACGCCGCTGGAAGTTTCACCCGCAGTCTGGTCTTTGGTGGCGCGCGTTTGCGCTACCTGGTGGCGCAAGCTGGCCAACTGGGCCTGCGCGGCCTGGCGGTCCGCAGTCAATTCCTCCGCGTCCAGTACGGCAACGGTCTGTCCGGCTGTTACTTCCGTGCCTTCATCCACGGCCAGGCGCGCGATGCGGCCGGCCATCTTGGGACTGACCACCACCTGGTTGGCGTCCACTGTGCCGACCAGCACCAGGTCAGAAGAATGGTCCGCGGCGAAAAAGTAGTAGATGGCCGCGGCCACCAGCAGCAGGCCGAGGACGGCGAAGAATTTGTTGCGCGCGCTCACTGCGGCTTGCCTTTCTCTTTGGCGGAGGCCGAACCCGTCGCGGGTGCGAACAGGGCGGACGAAACAAAATCCAGCACCGCGATGCGCCGCGCCGCGATCCGCTCCGGTGACGCCGGGTCGCCCGCGCGCATCACTTGCTGCGCGGGAATGCTGATGAAGTAGAACACGATGGTCCCCAAGATGGACGTGAGCGTCTGCACCGGATCAACCTTGCGGAAGTCCGCGGACTTGATGCCGTCGCGGATCAGGTCTTCCAGCTTCTGATAGATCGGTTTGCCGTAGCGTTCCAGGATGCGGCTGGCCACGGGAGAGAGCGTCCGTCCGGCGGAGCGCATGAATTCGCGCTGGACCAGCCTTGGATACACCGAGTGGCTGGCGATGTAATCGAAATGCGCTTCCACGTATTGCAGGAGCTTGGCGCGCGGCGGCAGATCGTCGCGATTCAAAATGGCCATCACCCGCTGGTGCAGCCCGCTGAAAACCTGCTCCAGCGCAGCGGCGTACAGGCCTTCCTTATCTTTGAAGTAGTAGTAGAGCAGGGCTTTGTTCACGCCGGCGCGGCGGGCGATCTGGTCAGTGCGGGCGCCGGCGGCGCCTTCATGCGAAAACTCTTCCAGCGCGGCCTTGAGGATGGCGGCGCGCGTCTTTTCCGGTTCGCCACGCGAGCCGGACCGGCGAGATTTGGCGAGAGAAACCATTTAATTAACTGGTTATTTAATTATCGGATAGTCGCCCGCTCTTGCGCAAATCGAAACTCGTGAGACCGATCTTTAACGGCTCGGCCACTTGATCAATTCGGCGGGATCGGCTTCCAGAAGCTGAGCTGAAATGCTGGCGAAGCTGGAGGCAGGACGGCCGGTCCGGGAGATCGCCGCGGACTCGTCAGTACCAGGCATACCGCGCAGGAAGCCATGCCACATCACAACTTCGTATTCCCCAACGCGGCAGGAACCACGAAATAAGATTCGTCGCTGTTTCTTGTGGATGAATTCAACTGGCGCCTCGGAAAACCTAAACTCTGGGTCTGCCTTAGTGAAGAGCTTAGACGCCTCTTGCAGTAAGTCAAACGGAGTGCGGGCCTCGAAGTTGTCGCCCAGGTGTACTGTGGTAACGGCTCCCACGGCCGCCACCAGTTCGCCATGACGCACAATCGAGAGTCCCAGCCCGGCGCAAGCGGTGCGGCTCATATGCAGATCGTCGCCTGGCTGGAGCCGGGAGGTAAAGCCACTATCAACATGGAACGATATTGCAGAAATGGTCGCGCCTTCCGGGTTTAAGGCGGTGAGAGTTAAGCGGCTTCGCATGGTCGAAGGGCACCGCGGTCCCGGGTTTGGAGTCAGCCCGGCGTCTGTGATTCGCAAGCGAGGTGAATAGCCGACCAGTCGCCGATCTGCGAGTTCGTTGCCCTTGCGCTCTATCGGATGGCTCAGTCGCACCATCCATTCTGACGAGCTGTCTTCCGGATGTTCAGGGACAGTAGTGACGTAAGCAAAGGTCCCGCAAGGAGGCATCATGTGAAACCGTTCCTTCACCGCACATCAGGCGTCGTAAGGTACTCTGAAAACAATAAACGAATTGCGGGCCGGAATTCCTGTGAAACTTTATGTTCTGGCTTGCTTGAGCGGTTTCCGACAACGGTCCTGCGCTTCACTGCGACCCTGATTGGGATGTGAATAAAGCCAATTTGCTAAAATACCTAGTTTGCCTGCCTGATCCACGCCAACAGTGGTTCGCGCTAGCTTTTGTTCGAGCTGAACCAAGGACCCGAATGTCTGACACCATGCTTGCCGTAGTGAAACCGGAGGCCGCGCCGGGAGCCGACATCCGCCAGATGCCCATCCCGCAATTTGGCCCGGACGACGTCCTGGTGAAAGTGAAAGTGGCCTCCGTCTGCGGCACGGACCTGCACATTTACAACTGGGACCAGTGGGCGCAGAACCGCATCAAGCCGCCGCTGATTCCCGGGCACGAATTTTGCGGGCACGTGGTGGCCCGGGGCAAGAACGTGACGGCGGTGAAGGAAGGCGACTTTGTCTCCGCGGAAATGCATGTGGCCTGCGGCAAGTGCTACCAGTGCCGCACCGGCGAAGCCCACATCTGCCAGCACGTGAAGATCATTGGCGTGGACGCCAACGGCGCCTTCGCCGAATTTGTGGTCATCCCTGAATCCAACATCTGGCAGATTGACCCCGCCGTTCCCGCCGACTACGCCAGCGTGCTTGACCCGCTGGGCAACGCCTTCCACACCGTGCTGGCCGGCGATATCGCCACCAAGACGGTGGCGGTGATTGGCTGCGGGCCGATTGGGCTGTTTGCCATCGCCGTCTCGCGCGCCTGCGGCGCCAGCGAAGTCTTTGCACTGGAGATCAACGAGCATCGCCGCAAGCTGGCGGAGAAGATGAAGGCGGACATCGTGCTCAATCCGGCCAAAGACGACGTCTACCAGCGCGTGATGGACGTGACCGGCCACACCGGCGTGGACGTGGTGCTGGAAATGTCCGGCCACCCCGACGCCATCCGCCTGGGCTTCAAGATCCTGCGGCTGGGCGGGCGCGTTTCGCTGCTGGGGATTCCTTCGCGCCCCATGGAACTGAATCTGTCAGAAGACATCATCTTCAAAGGCGCGCGCGTGCAGGGCATCAACGGGCGGCTGATGTACAAGACCTGGTACCAGATGAACGCCATGCTCAAGGCCCACAAGCTGGACCTGGATCCGGTAATCACCGACCGCATGGCGCTCGCCGACTTCAGCAAAGGCATGGACCGGCTGAAGAGCGGCGAAGCCAGCAAGATTTTGCTGTATCCGAATGGAGTGAGCAGCAAATAGCAAATAGCAGTTGGCAATTGGCTAAAGACCTTGAAACACGGAGGAAAGGAGTAAGCGGAGGAAGAGTTGAAGGTAGCAGGGATTCGAGCGACCTCCGGTTCCTCCGTTCCTCTGTGTTTCAAAGGTGTTTGTTTGGCCGCGCGGGGATGTTTCAGGGCTGAATGCTGATTGCTGAGTGCTGACTGCTCATCGCAACTGATCAAGATCGAATGGAGTCGAGTATGCCGACCACAACATCCTCCCGTCCACAATTGTCGTATCTCGCCGACCAGATGAACGAGCTCAAGCAGAAGGGCACGCACTTCAAGCTGCGCGTTCTGGAAGACGCGCAAGCGCCGGAGTGCACGGTGGACGGCAAGCACGTCATCAACCTGGCGTCAAACAATTATCTGGGCCTGACCACGCATCCCAAGCTGCGCGAAGCGGCGCTGGCGGCCATCAAAAAGTTCGGCGTGGGTTCGGGCGCAGTGCGGACGGTGAGCGGCACCATGAGCATCCACATGGAACTGGAAGAGAAGATCGCTCGCTTCAAAGGCACCGAAGCCTGCGTGGTCTTTCAGTCCGGCTTTGCCGCCAACGCGGGCACGGTTTCGGCCATCCTGGGCCCTGACGATTTCATCATTTCTGACGCGCTGAATCACGCCAGCATCATTGACGGCGCGCGCCTCTCCCGCGCCAAGATCAAGGTCTTCCGCCACAAAGATGTCGCGCATGCGGAAGAGCTGCTCAAGGAAGTTGCCGGCGAACCCGGCCACAAGCTGATCATCACCGACGGCGTCTTTTCCATGGACGGCGACATTGGCCCGCTGCCCGCGCTGTGCGACCTGGCGGACAAATACGGCGCCATCATGATGATTGATGACGCGCACTCCTCCGGCGTGCTGGGCCGCAACGGGCGCGGCACGGTGGACCACTTCGGCGTGCACGGGCGCGTGGACGTGCAGGTGGGGACGCTCTCCAAGGCCATCGGCGCGCTGGGCGGCTACGTCTGCGGATCGAAAGACCTGATTGATTTTCTTTATCACCGCGCGCGGCCGTTCTTGTTTTCCACTTCGCACCCGCCGTCAGTGGCCGCCACTTGCATCGCGGCGTTCGACGTGCTGGAGAGCGAGCCCGAGTTGATGGACAAACTTTGGGCCAACACCCGTTTCTTCAAGAAAGAACTGGGACTGCTGGGCTTCAACATCGGCGGCGGGAACACTCCGGCCAGCGAGACGCCCATCACGCCGGTCATCGTGGGCGAAGGCAAACTGGCAATGGACTTCAGCCGCGAACTGTTCAACGAAGGCGTGTTCGTTCCCGGCATTGCGTTCCCCACCGTGGCGGAAGGCAAAGCCCGCCTGCGGACCATCATGACCGCTACGCACACCAAAGACCAGCTGACCAAAGCGCTGGAGGTGCTGAAGAAGGTGGGGACGAGGATGGGGATTATCTCGTAAGCCTTGCTTATTGTCCCTCGCTACGCTCGGGATTTCAGAAAGAGATTCAAGCCTAACGACGGAACTCGAACGACATGCTGCTCTCCACCTCAGCCGGCTGATCGAGGATCAAGTATGGTCGGAAAGTGTAGCCTCGCATCGCGTCAAGCACGGCCTTATGAAGCTCCTTGGGGCCATCTAGTACTTCAGCTTGGATCACGCGCCCGTCTTTCCCCACGACGAACTTTACATTGAGCTTGCCATTCGCATGCGCTGGGGGAAGCAGTCGCCCCTCGGAGATGAGGTACTCGTCCATCAGCACGTCGGAGGGTATGACAATCCGCCCACCGAGAGGGCCGGTGCTCCCTGGTGGCGGCGCGAACAGAGATTCCTCAGGATTCGCAATTGTTTCCAGCAGCTCAATATGAATTTTGGTGGAGGCCTTTCCTCCGTGCGTGACGGTAATATCGCGGGCCACCTCACGGCCCTGGAACAGAACGAAAGAGTTATAGGTAGTTTCGTCCCACCCCCGTCCGCGGGTATAACGAAGCCTAAGGGTGCCAGGGTCAAAGCAAAACTTAGGCAGGCCGTTGTCGGAGATGATCATGTCAGTCCGGCGGATGATCACGCACGGGAGCTTGTTGGCCCCGATCTGCCAATCAATTTTGTCGAGACGTGTATTGCGATGTGCGGAATTTGCACGATACAGAGGTCGTAACGCTTCGCTCTCCAATCTGTACCCAATCCAGCGCTGGTCGCCGCTGCGATAGAGCCCTGAGTCGTTGGCGACATCTGTCTGGTTTAGCTTGTCTCCGGTGTGAATTCGCTTGTATCTTTTGGCGCCAGCGTAGAATTCCTCATAGGCCCCGCTTTCCACGTTGTCACCATCGTCGTCAAATCGATCATAAGCGAGCTTGACGTGCCAGGGCGTGGCTGAAGGAACGTCCACACCGTTCGTCGTGGTCGCCAATCGCAGGATTTCAGCCGGGTCCTTTGGGACCGGTGTGACCTCAGCACTGGCCTGCGCCACTGCAGACGATTTCGCGACCGCAGGCTCAGGAGTGTTCGCACCGATTTGGCTTTGCCCTGGCGTCAGGGCCACACCGAAAAGCAAAACGGCAATCGCAATCATTCGACCCTTCTTGTGCATGTCAATTCGAGCGGAACTTCACCACTCCACCCACCACCATCGCGACAACTTTCCCCTGCAACTGCCAGCCGTCGAACGGAGAGTTCTTTGACTTGGAGTGCGACGCAGCCGCGTGGTAGGTCCACTTTTTGGCGGCGTCGAAGATGGTGACATCAGCGTGGGCGCCGCGGGCCAGGGAGCCGCGCAACTGCAAACCCATGACGCGCGCGGGATTCGTCGAAAGCAACTCCACAATGCGGCGCAGCGGCAGCTTGTGCTTGACGCCCAGGATCGCGATGCACAGGCCCAGCGCCGTCTCCAGGCCGGTGATGCCGAAGGGCGCGCGGTCAAACTCCTGGTTTTTTTCGTCGAAGGAGTGCGGCGCGTGGTCGGTGGCGATGCAATCCACTGAGCCGTCGGCCAGCCCAACCAGTAGGGCCTCGCGGTCAGCGTGCGAGCGCAACGGCGGGTTCATCTTGAAGTTGGTGTTGTAGTCGCCCACGTTTTCATCCACCAGCGCAAAGTGGTGCGGAGTGACCTCGCAGGTAACGTTATGGCGGTCGCGCTTGGCGCGGCGCACGGCCTTGAGCGCGCCCGCGGTGGAAAGATGGGCGACGTGGTAATGCGCTTTGGTTTCCGCCGCCAGGCGACAATCGCGTTCCACCAGGCCGCTCTCGGCTTCGCTGGGCCAGCCACGCAGGCCCAGGCGAAAAGCTGTTGGGCCGGAGTTCATCATTGCGCCGTCCGTCATGCGCGTGTCTTCCGCGTGCTGGATCACTGGGATCCCCAGCTTCCCCGCGCCCAGAAACGCCTGGCGCATAATGGCTTCATTCAGAATTGGTTTGCCGTCATCGGTCACGGCCACGGCGCCGGCCTTGCGCAGCGCGGCAAAGTCGGTCATCTGCTGGCCCTTGCTGCCCAGCGTTGCGGCGGCGATGGGAAAGAGGTTGACGTGCGGGTTTCGCGCCGGATCGAGAATCCAGCGGGTGACGTCAGCGTTGTCATTCACCGGCGAAGTGTTCGGCATGCAGCAGACGGACGCAAACCCGCCCGCAGCGGCCGCCAGGGTTCCGCTGGCGATGGTCTCTTTGTGCGTCTGGCCGGGCTCGCGCAAGTGGACGTGAATGTCAATGAATCCGGGGCAGACGATCATGCCGCGGGCGTCAAGGTTCTCGTCGCCCTTGCCCCGCAGCTTGCCTGCCTGGGCAATCTCGGCGACGCGGCCGTCCTTGAGCAAAAGATCATACTTGCCTTCGAGCTTCTGCGAAGGGTCAATGACTAAACCGCCACGAATTGTGAGACTCTCAGGCCTCATGAAAAACCTTTAGCCGCAGAGGGAGCAGCTAGCAAATGGCAATTAGCAATTGGCAAAACCAAATCTCGCGAGGTTCTGTGTGAAGCTCTGGCTAATTGCCAGTTGCTAATCGCTAGTTGCTTGTTCACGCTACCCCCAGGCAGATGCTCAGGATCGCCATTCTCACGTACACACCGTTCTGCACTTGTTCTTCGATCACCGATTGCGGTCCGTCGGCGACTTCGCTTTGGATCTCCATCCCGCGGACCATCGGTCCGGGATGCATGACGATGGCGTCAGGCTTGGCCAGCTTCAGGCGTTCCGGCGTGAGCTGGTACTGCGCCACGTAGCGTGCGGCGTTGAGCTTCAACCCGGCGAGCCGCTCCTTTTGCATGCGCAGCATCATGACCACGTCGGCTTTGCGGACAGCTTCTTCCACGTGGCGGCTGATCTTTATTTCGGGAGCAAGGGAGACGGCAGTCTCCGGCAGCAGCTCCGGCGGGCCACACAACACCACCTGCGCGCCAAATTTGGAGAGCAGATGCACGTTGGAACGGACCACGCGGCTGTGCTGGATATCGCCGATCATCGCCACCTTCAGGCCTTTCAATGCCTTCTTGTGGCGCAGCATGGTGTAGGCGTCCAGCAGTCCTTGCGAAGGATGCTCATGCATGCCGTCACCGGCGTTGATGATGGGAATGTGCAGGTTCCGCGCCAGCACGTTCGGCGCGCCTGACGATGGATGCCGCACCACGATGCAATCGGCGCCCAGCGCCTGCAAGGTCTTGCCGGTGTCCACCAGCGACTCGCCTTTCTTGATGCTGGAGGACTCGGCGTTAATGACGGAAGTATGCGTGCCCAGCAGCTTGGCGGCGAATTCAAACGAAACGCGCGTGCGCGTGGAGGCTTCATAAAAAAGAAGCGCAATGCGCTTGCCCCGCAGCAGAGGCTGGGGACGGCGCGAATGCATCTTTCGCGCCAGCTTGAGAAATCTTGTGATGTCGTCCGCTGCGAGGTGTTCCAGTCCGAGAAGGGAGCAGGTGCGTGCCATGCCGGCTATGCCGTACGCTCCACCAGCATGACCTGTTCTTCCTTATCAATTTCGGTCAGCCGCACTTCGATGATTTCCTTATCGCTGGTTTGCACGGTGCGGCCGACAAAGGCCGCTTCAATGGGCAGCTCGCGATGGCCGCGGTCAATCAGCACGCAGAGCTGCACGCGGCGCGGACGCCCGTGGTCAAACAGCGCGTCCATGGCGGCGCGGATGGTGCGTCCGGTGTACAGCACGTCGTCCACCAGGATCACGTTCTTGCCGCCAATCTCCACGCCCAGCGGCGTCTTCTGGATCACCGGGCTGTGTCCCACGGTGGAGAGGTCATCGCGATACAGCGTGATGTCCAGCGTCCCAATCCCCGCCGGCTTTTTTTCAATCTGCTCAATGAGCTTGCCCAGGCGCGCGGCCAGAGGCACGCCGCGCCGCTTGATGCCGATCAGCGTCAGGTCCTGGACGCCGTTGTTTTTTTCCACGATCTCATGGGCCAGGCGGACCAGGGTGCGCTCAATTTCTGAGGCGGACATAATGCGCCCTTTTTCGCGCAGGTTAGGCAGACGGGTTGAAGTTCCGGCGGTCATGTCCACCGCATGATATCTGAAGCGGGCATGTGGCGACAAACAAGAGGCTTTTTTTCGCAAAAAGAAGGTGCTATGGCGAACAAAACACAAAAAGTGTCCGATTCAGAACAGGCGCACGCAACGCTGCCGGCAACGTAATGTTTTTTCACTGAAGAAAAAGCCCCGGAACAAAAAACGCCGGGGCCTCAGCAAACTTGCTCGGTCTTCAAGCTGGGAAGCGCTTACATGGTGTCACTGTCTTCGCCGCGGGCGCGGACGTACACCAGGGCGAACTCTGATCCGTTGCCGCTGGGCTTTACCGCCATCACGCGCTGGTTGTTCTCCGTGCCGACTTTCAATTCCTGCTTGTAATGATCGCCGGAGCCGCCGCCGTCGTCGCAACTGACCGGGGCGTCACTATCATGGCGCCGGAAATTCATGGAAATCTTGCCGGTGCAATCCAGCACCTTGCCGTAGCGCGCCATGTCTTTGCGGTAGAAATCCACGACTTTCTCCGGAGGATCACTGGACTCAAACTTCAGCACCACCACCTTCACGCCAAAAAGCGAGCTGGAGATATTTACGTTGGCGCTATCCGTCTCCTCCTTGTCCATGCCCTTCTTGAGCTGCGCGCCGGGATAGTCCGCGAAGCCGGCGTCCTTGGCGCTCATGCTGCCCTTGTGCACTTTGATCGAGCCGAATGGCGTGCGGATATCAACGTCTTTGGTCGGTTCTCCCTGGGAAGAGTTGTCTTTGTGGGCGCTGACGGAGCAGCCTGTGACCAAGACCAGAGCAAGAAAGCCGGTGAGTGCATGTCGCAAACGAAGATCGCGCATCATTGAATTCTCCAATCCAATCTTCTTCAATCCCAAGCCGCCGCGCGCAGCTGGCTGCCCCCGGACGTCAGGGGCTTCCGAGCGGACGGGCTCCTGTTTATACATACGCACTGGCCCCGAAAAAGTTCTCACAAATCTTTTTCTCACAACTCTTTTGTTCGCAAATCTTGGTGACCGGTCGGCGCTTTGGCCCGCCGCTCTTAGCCCAACGGCTGGTAGTAGCTCTCCCCGGCACAGGCGCGGCACAGAATCTTGTCTTGGCGGCGGACCTCGCGGCGAAAGTTGATGCCTTCCCCGCACTGCGAGCAGACGATGCGTTCCCCCTTGTAGCCGGGAAACTCCTCCGCCGGAAGCTCCACCCGCACCGCTTCGGCGTGGAACATCTGATCGTCCGACATTTCGCGGTAGGCCAGCATCTGCTGCTGGTTCTTGTCGGCGATTTCCGGATGCATGCTCCTGGCCAGCGCTTTCGACGACTCGCGCGCGGCCACGCGGACGGCCTTGCCGGTCTCCACGTCCACGAAGGTCGCGGCCATTTTGCCCCAGTCGCGAAACTTGAGTGCTCGCTTGCCCAGGCGGCATCCGGTCACCACCATCACCGCGTCGGTGGCGCAGCGGTCAATCTCCACAAAGGTGACGATGCGTTTGCGGTCCTTGCCCTGGGGGTCTTCCAGGCCAATCTGCCGCAGCCCGAACATGGCCAGGCGGACGCCCAGCACCTGGCCGGCGCAAAGATGGCCGTGCGCGACAGCAGCGTCTTGCAGGTATTCGTCGAGTGTTTTCATTGCGGATCTTCTCTATTCCGGGCCTTCTTCGTCTCCGGCGTCCGGTTGCAACTCCGCGCTGCGCGCATGCACGGCAAAACTGGTCTTCTCCGTTCCGTTGGTAAAGGTCACGCGAGCGGGTTTTCGTTCCCAGGCTGGAGCGGCGCAGGCTTCGCCGGAAAATTCTTTCTTCAGGACCGGCTTGCGCGAACCGATTTGCGCGATCACCATGTACCGCTTGCCGCCGTCGTCGGACGCGCCACAGTACGCCGCGTAATCACGATACCAGCTAGCTTCCGAAACCTCCGTATCAAAAGCCGGAAGGTTCAACTGGACCACGCGCCCGGTGGCGCGGTCCACGCTCAGCCATCCGCCCAGACGCCAGACCCATTGCGGTTTCTTCGCGTCGCTGGGGAGAGAATCGTTCACGCGAAACGCCCGGCGCACCACGAAGACGCGGTCGGTGACGTCATGCAGCGGCCCGGTAGCGAACTCGCGCATGCGTCCGTCCATGATCAGCGCGCGGACTTTCACCTCCCGCGGCGGCCCGGACTCTGACGCGATTTCCACCGAACGCCATGCTCCGAAAGCGACCACATGCGGGCGCGGCGCGGCCAAGGCGCTGAGCGCACAGAGGGCCGTAACCAACAATCCGCCACGGAACGCAATCGGCATAGGAATCCTGCAATTATAGGGCTTCAAGATAAACTGCCTTTATTAAGGTCGGCGAATGCCGGCTCCCAGCGCCCTGGATATTCGTTAAGATTACCGCCTGAATGTGCATAGATTATTCAGCAAAATCGATGGCGAATAGCATTAATAGCAAGTCTTAAAGAAGCGGCTTTGAATTTGCCCCGAGATTGCCTACCATAGAACTAACCCCAAGATTTTCCAGCGACTGGCATCCACCACCGAACATTTTGACAGCCAGCCGTATCTAAACATCTGTGCATGTGAAGAATCATCACGACCAGCATCCGGAGCACGCGTTGCGCGATGCAACCCAGGACGTGGCTGCGTCTTCTCAAGTGGTGATGGCCCACCTCCCGGAACAAACGCGGCTGGAGTATATGTCGCTGAAGCCGCGCAAGCCAAAAATCCTGGTGGTGGACGACAAGCTGGACACTCTTCTCCTGCTGCAGGAACTGCTGGCCGGCAAAGACTACCAAGTCATCACCGCCGAAGAAGCCGACCAAGCCAAGGAACTGGTCCATTCGGAAAAACCGGACCTGATCCTGCTGGACGTGGTGATGCCCGGCAAATCCGGCTTGGACCTTTGCCGCGAACTGAAAGAAGATCCCATCACCCGGCTGATTCCCGTGGTGATGATCACCGGGCTTACTGACCGCGACGATCGCGTGCGCGGCATAGAAGCCGGCGCCGACGAGTTCCTCAGCAAGCCGCTGTATCCGGAAGAGCTGTTCGCGCGCGTCAAGTCCCTGCTCAAACTCAAAGAGTTTACTGACGAGCTGGAGAACGCCGAGTCCGTCCTGGTGGCGCTGGCCCTGGGCGTGGAATCGCGCGACCCCTACACCGGCAACCACTGCGAGCGCCTGGCGAAATACGCTTCCGACCTGGGAGAACACATCGGCCTGGACGCCGACAGCGTGCTGGCCCTCAAACGCGGCGGCTATCTGCATGACCTGGGCAAAGTCGCCATCCCCGATGAGATCCTCAAGAAACACACCTGCCTGACTGCGGAAGAATGGGACATCGTGCGGCAGCATCCGGTGATCGGTGAAGCCATCTGCGCGCCGCTGCGGTCGTTCCGCAGCGTGCTGCCCATCATCCGCCATCATCATGAGCACTGGGACGGCACCGGCTACCCGGACAAACTCAAAGAATATGAAATCCCGTTGCTGGCGCGCGTGCTGCAGGTGGTGGACGTCTACGACGCTCTGCGCACCGCCCGCCCTTACAAACCGGCGCTCACCCACGAAGAAGCCGAACAGACCATGACCGAAGGCGCGGCCAGCGGCCTTTGGGACCCGGTCCTGGTACCGGAATTTTTTGCCATGCTGAGAAAGAAGGAGCAGGCAGCGTAAGTCTTTGCGCGCATCTTTCATTCGGGATTCCCCGTTGTTGTTGCTGCATATTTACGACGTACCCCTAGCTTTGTCATCCTGAGCGAAGCGACGCTGCGCAGCGTGGCGGCGCGTAGTCGAAGGACCCCGAGAATCTGCCCCCGACCATGCCGTCCCAGGGCGTTTTCACGAAGCACTTCGTTCCAAACCTGAAGAGTAAAAAGTTCATGGTGAAAATGCTCTGAAGCTGCCTCGCGGAAGATAAGCATCCTCGAGATGCAGCAAGGCCCCTCGGCTGCGCTCGGGATTTCGGCTGGCGGCTCAGACGCCGCCAACACGCCTCAACTTCGACTTGCTCTCGACTCGCTCCGCTCGTCTCGAGCGGCCTTCAGCATGACATACCCGGAGGTTGCAGTTGGATTCAAACCAATTTGTGCTGAAAAATTGTGATGTCCTTGACGCGTGCCTGTCTGTGATGCGTTCTCCCCGATAAAGTTGGCGATCCCGCGAGCTTTGGTATAGTTACCTCTCTGACTCCTACTCAACCCCAATTCAGCATCGTGGTGCCTGCGTACAACGAAAGCGCGCGCATCGGCGCCAGTCTAAAAAAAATCGTCGAACACCTGCGCCAGCAGAGCTGGAACGCCGAGGTCATCGTGGTGGACGACGGCTCGCGCGACGACACTCTGCAAATCGTTAACCGCTTTGCCGCGGAGAACCCGGAAGTCCGCGTGGTCCAGAATCCCGGCAACCAGGGCAAAGGCTACGCCGTTCGCAACGGCATGATGAACGCGCGCGGCCAGGTGCTGCTGTTTACGGACGCCGATCTGTCGTCGCCCATCACGGAAGCGGCCAAGCTGTTTGCGGCGCTCGCAGCAGGCGCGGACGTGGCCATCGGCTCGCGCTGGCTCGATCCTTCGCTGCAATTCCAGAGGCAATCGCTCAAGCGGCAGGCGCTGTCGCGGATGTATAACCTGTTCCTGCGTGTGGTGCTGTGGTTCCCTTATCGCGACACGCAATGCGGCTTCAAGGCCTTCACCCGCCGCGCCGCGTACATGATCTTTCCCCTGCAGCTCGTCACCCGCTGGGGATTTGATCCGGAGATTCTCTATCTGGCCCATCGCATGAAACTCAAAGTGGCCGAAGTGCCGGTGGCCTGGGGGCACGATGAACGGTCGAAAATCCATCCTCTGCGTGACGGGATGCGCATGGGGCTGGATGCGCTGCGCGTACGCTGGTACGCGATGAGCGGCAGGTACCGGGCAGAAAGCGAGCAATCTTCTGCGCCGCCTCGCGGGCTCACCGCCGTGGGCGTCTTTCTGTTCTTCGGCGCCACCATGGCTGCGCTTGCCGGAAGTACGCTGGCCTGGCCGGGAACTCCGCTGGACAAAATGTGGAGGTTGAACCACGAAGCCTATCGCCAACTTGCGCCGCTGGGCAGATGGATCGGCGTGGGCTTCCTGCTGCTGAGCGCGGCGCTGGCCGCGGCCGGAGCAGGCTGGTTTCGTCGCAAACTCTGGGGATACTGGCTCGCGGTCATCATTATCATCACGCAAGTGTTGGGCGATCTGTTCAACTTCTTTCGCGGCGACTACCTGCGCGGCGGAACAGGATTCGTCATCGCCGGAGCGCTGCTGCTTTATCTCCTGCGAGCCAAGGTGAAAGCGGAGTTTGCCGCCGGCGCGAAACCCAGCGTCGGCTAACCATTGGCTGGTTCGCGCCAGATCCCCAAACACGTTCAGTTTGCGGCGTGCATTTGTCAATTCTGGCAATTCCTTTTCATTCCGGCACAAAGTAAAACGCCACGGCCACGATCGCGTACACCGCGAGGAGCTGCGCGCCTTCAAACCAGTTGGTCTCGCCGTCGGACGCGATCATGGAGACGATCATCACCGAAAGAAAAATGCCGGCAATTTCAAATCCGTTGAAGACCAGGCTCATGGGCTGGCCCATGGCCACGGACAAAAACACCAGGATGGGCGCCACAAACAGCGCAATCTGCGTGCTGGACCCCGTGGCCAGCGAGAGCGCCAAGTCCATCTTGTTGCGGCGCGCCATGAGGATGGCAGCGGAGTTTTCCGCGGCGTTGCCCACCAGCGCCACCACAATCACGCCGACGAACAACTCCGTCATGCCCAGCGCGTGAGTGACCGCGCCAATCTGACCGACCAGAATTTCGCTCAGCGCTGCAATCATCACCGTGGCCAGCAGCAGTGCGGTCAGGGCGCGGCCCTTGCTGATTTCCGGCTTGGCGTCCTGGACGTGACCGGCGCCGGCGCTGGCCAGCAGCGCATTGCGGTGCGTGCGAAAGACGAAAAACATGTTGGCCAGGTACAGCAGAATCAGCACGCCGCTGGTCCATAAACTCAAGCGCTCCAGCTGCGGGCTGCCGTGTTCCAGGTTGCCGTACACCGTCAGGTTGAAGACCGCGGGCATCACTAGCGCGGCCACGGCGATCATCAGCATGGTGCCGTTCATGCACGGAGCATTGCGCGAAAAGCGCTGGACTTCATGCTTGGCGCCGCCGGCCAGCAGGCTCAGTCCCAGGACCAGCAGCAGATTGCCCATGATGCTTCCGGAAAGCGACGCCTTGACCACGTTGATGTGTCCGGCGTGCAGGGCAAAGATGGCGATGATCAGCTCCGTGGCGTTGCCCATGGTGGCGCTGAGCAGCCCGCCCACCGCAGGCCCCGAATACGCAGCCAGCACAGAAGTGGATTCGCCCAGAACGCCGGCCAGCGGCGCGATGCCCAGTGCAGCGGCAATAAAGATTACCAGCGGCGGCGCGTGCATCAGATCAAGCGCGATGGCTGCGGGAACAAACAGCAGTAGCACGTTGAGCCAGGTGTACGTGGAGCGCAGCGGGGACTTGTGCCAGAACTTGGTTAGAAAACTCTCGTTTGCGGGCTTGGAGTTTGCCGGGGTTGCATTCGCCATCCGGGAATTGTAGCGGACATTGTTGATGGCCGAACCCTGGTGTGCGATGACGATGCCTTTGTGCGGCGATGTTGACGCTGTCGAAGACGAAGTCGGCAGCGGCAGCGAAGCATTCCGCCAGTCGTCGCCCGTCGTC
This sequence comes from Terriglobia bacterium, assembly GCA_020072815.1. Lineage (NCBI taxonomy): Bacteria > Pseudomonadati > Acidobacteriota > Terriglobia > Terriglobia bacterium. Next base: position 101,160 of record JAIQGE010000002.1, read on the forward strand.
GCGAACCTTACGGACGCGCCAGCAGCGGCAGCAGGACCGCCAGCGCGGCGATCCACAGTCCAACCCACATCAGGAAGTACTTCGGTTCCGCGGTGTTGTCGGCGGGGATTGCGTCCTTCATCGTCATGTCCTCCTTGTGCGACATGCCAGGAGAAAGAGCAAGCCTTGCGCCATAATGCAAATTGTTTATTATCAATAAGATACACGGTGGCCTGCGACGAAGCTGTGTCAAATCGCCCGCATGGGTGCGTCAGAAGGCACACGCGTTGCCGCCTCGATATCCCTTAATACTTGTAAAACCCTCTTCCACTCTTCCTGCCCAGCCAGCCGGCGTCCACCATCTTGATCAGCAGCGGGCACGGACGATACTTCGGATCGCCCAGCCCGTTTTGCAGCACGCGCATGATGTCCAGGCAAACGTCCAGTCCGATGAAGTCCGCCAGCGTGAGCGGACCCATGGGATGGGCCATGCCCAGTTTGAAGACTTCGTCCACGGCTTCCGGCGTGGCCACGCCTTCCATCACGGCGTAGATGGCTTCATTGATCAGCGGCATCAGCACGCGATTGGATACGAAACCCGGCGCGTCGTTCACCTCCACCGGCGTCTTCTCCAGCTTCAAGGCCAGATCGCGCGTGGCGGCAAACGTTGCGTCGGACGTGGCCAGCCCGCGGATCACCTCCACCAGCTTCATCACCGGCACCGGATTGAAGAAGTGCATGCCAATCACTTTGTCGGCGCGCTTGGTCTGCGCGGCAATCTTGGTGATGGAAATAGACGACGTGTTCGACGCCAGCACCACCTCCGGCCGGCAGTACTTGTCCAGGTCGGCGAAGATTTCCTGCTTGACCTCGAACTTCTCAAACGCAGCTTCAACTACAAAGTCGCATTTGGCCAGGGCGCGGCGTTCCATCACGGCTTCAATGCGCTTCAGCGCCTGCTCGCGGTCCTGCGCGGTGATCTTGTTCTTGCTGACCTCGCGCTCCAGATTTTTGCTGATCGTTTGGATGCCGCGGTCCAGCGCCGACTGCGCGGCTTCCACCAGCACCACGTTGTATCCGGACTTGACCAGCACGTGGGCAATGCCGTTGCCCATGGTCCCCGCGCCTACAACGCCTACTGTTTTGATGTCCATGATGGCCGTGTCTCCCTTGTATCAAAACCCGTTTTTTCCGAAACGGATGAGTTTAGCAGAAGGGCAAGGGTCCCGCCCCTTCGCAGGTTTTGTAAGGAGACGATTGTGAAGAGAAGGGCCGCCTCTAGTGCGAGGCATGTTCAGACGCATCCCAAACTTTTTTCGTCGGCCTTTCCAAAATGGACTATTGAGCGGTTGAGGGAAAGACGGGTACCTGAATGCAAAGCTCGTCAATCGTTTTCTTAACAATGTCGACGCGAGGGTCTCGTTTCCAATTCCACTCTGCCACTCCAACTGATTCGGCAATGACTTTTCGGAGATACTGTGAGGGTAGCCCTTTTGCGTTTAGTACAGCCGTTCTTTGACAGCTTCTTCCGCGCTGCCAAACAAATGCGGCGATATATTCGTCGAACTTGTCGACCTTCTCACGAAGCAGGTTGAGCGGAAGATCTGATTGTAGATCCATTGAAGCGCGCTCAAATACACGATCGATTTGACGCTTGCGGAGCGGCAACACATGTAAGTGTCCATGCGAAGTACTGCAGAGAACGTCTCCCTCGTCCATGTTGTGTTTCCCGTGTTCGAAACAGAATAACCCGGTAACGCCAAGTCGATCTGAGGCTAGCTGCTGCACAGAAGCCAAAATGGAGAAAAGTTCCTGCATCCCGGACGATTCCAAGCTAAGCATAACGTTGCACGAATGCCATTTAGGTACGATCAGGCAGTGCCCTATTACAAGCGCGCCGACACTCGGGATCAGAGCAAGTGTTTCTGTTTCGTGAAGGATAGCATTCACTGAACCAGAAAGAAGGGGCGAAAGCCTATTAGGTGCAGTTCCTATCAGTTCGTCACATATTGAACAGGTGCCGCTCATGATGGTGGCCATCTAATCCGACTCCTTCGTCCGACTTGACTCGATTCTGTCCCTATCTCCTTCTAAGTCTATCTGTCTGCTTTCCTCTCTGTGCTCTCCGAACAGAGTTTGTGCAGCCAGAATCAGACGCTTCAGGAACGCTTCTGAAGCAAAGCCAACAAGGAACGAAAACGCAAGAACAAAATACGTAAAATTCGGCTCTTTCGTCGGAGCTGAATTTGAAACTACAAGAAGGCCGCCGCGAGTCGCCACCAGGCCAATCCACGCCAGTGCTGCCGAATAGACCGGCGTCGACAGCTGCCATAGCAACCTGCGCGCATCGTATTCGCCATGTCGAACAGCCCACACGACCCACCGCGAGGCCGTGACAGTGCCTCCCAGTCCCCCTCCCAACAAGGCGTAGATCTCATCGAACCAGTCGTCAGAAGGAATCGCGTGGTGTTGGAATTTCAATGCCAAGAAAATGACGGAGCCAAGGATCAAAAGGTGATACATGCTGACCACATACGGAACGCGACCGCCGTCCGGTGCTGATCGTTTGGGCGTAGCAGCGTTTCCAGACGCCTCGGATAACTTCAGACTGGTATCTTTGGTCGAACTCGTGTCTTCGTTTTTGTGATCGTTCGCCAAAACGTATCAGCTCCAACGGAACGGAATGTTACCGGACTTCTCACAACTAATCTAGTCGAAACATCCTACACATCCTCATAAAAGGAACCGCTGCCGGGCTCAAATAGTCGCCTGTAGTAGTAATATGCGTATCGATCCGTCATTCCCGAGATGAAGTCCGCCACCAGTCTTTGTTTCGACGCTGCACCTTGCTCAATAAGCTGCTGGAAATCGAATGGCATTAATCGAAATTTCTCTTTGCCGTCCACAACGTCGCAAAACTTATCAAAAAGCGCGTCGATAATATGGTGGCCTTTCTCTTCCAGCGTCGTAACACGAGGATCACGAAAAACCAACAGGGTTGCCGCTTCTTTGAGGACCGCGATGCGAGCGTGAGCCTCCATATCGACCGAAAGTCCGAATCGATAACGAACGGACATTTCTTTTGCGCATCGTAGAACGATCCTGCCTTTTTTCTGGAGCTTAAATTGATCAGAGGTCCACTTCTTAAGATTTACTTTGCGCAGGCGGTAATCCTTAGGCTCAATCACTTGCTCTTGTAGATCGTTCGCCAAGGCCGCTATTCTGTCGACGTCAGTAATAGCAGGAACGGAGTCAAGCGGTTTTTTCTCGCTTTGTGCAATGTTTTCCATCTTCCTTTGGACGCTTGTGGAGATTTCATCGGCTCGATTGCGCATCTCGACAGGACTCAACAGTCCCGCACGAATCGCGTCTTCAAAGTCATTGACTGAATAAGCCATCTGGTCTGCAAAATCCGCGATCTGACCTTCCAGTGGATTCCATTCCGGATGCTCAACTTCGTGCTTGATCCATTTGAAAAGCTCGATCTCGGCCGCCGAATCAGAATATGTGAACTTTGTGTCTTTATGTGGAGGCTTATTTTCGAGTCCAGGAAATGTCCTGTCATACAAGTCGGGGTACTTGGCCAGTCCGTCGATTGTCGCTCGAGTGAGGTCCAGGCCAGAATCCATATATTTCGCTTCGAGGAAAGTCACAATCCGGATGTTTTGCGGATTGGCCCCAAACCCTCCGAAAGCTCTCATCTTGTCGTGCAAGTTATTCTCGCCAGAGTGCCCAAAAGGAGGATGCCCAATGTCGTGAGCCAGGCAGATAGCCTCAACGAGATCGGCGTCTGGCTTGAAGTCCTCCCTAGGAAGTTCGACGCACAGACCCCTTCCTAATTGAGCCACTTCAAGGGAGTGAGTTAGTCGAGTTCGGTAAAAATCTCGCTCGCCCACTCCTAAGACCTGGGTCTTGCCCTGAAGGCGCCGGAAAGCGGCGCTGTGGACTATGCGCCCCTTGTCCACCTCAAATTCTTGCCGAACCGCTAGAGAGCGGTGCATCCCGCGACGCGCCCTGTCGCCGGCATCGTACTCGTTCTTTCCAATTGCCACGCCGCGCTCCAATAAATGATTATTTTAGACAGAGGCAACGGTGTAGTGTAAATTAGCCAAGGACACATGGAGCAGCATAATACCCAAACGGTCGCTCGACAACTCCATTTCAAGGATGCGCATCTGGATGAGCTTGCCGAGCGCGCCAATGTAGCCCAATTCATTAGCTTTGATCCGAGCCGTCGTCAACGCTACGCCAGAGTATTAGGCTTTCCACCCAACCACATTTTCTCTAGCGTGCCAGATGCTGTAAAGACCCTGCTTGAACGATCACCCGAGAAGCGAATTAACATTCGGAGTTTCCGCCCTGAAGAGCCGCAGGGCCATGAGTTTCTCTACGGCATCAAATCCAATGATGAGGCTACGGCACAAATTGAACGGCTCACAGCGTTAAATCTATGGGTGATAGCGAATGAAACCGTTGATGTTGACGATGGCGGTGTATCTGGAGTAGCACACGGCGATGTCATTGAATTCGCTCCCAGGGATACGCCGCGAGTCGTTGAGACTGAAAACGTGCTAAGTGCAGATCGACGTCTGGGCACAGGCATTATCGAGTTAGTTTACGGGTTCGAGCCCCTGCTTCCTGAAGAAGATCAACTCCGAGTCGAATTCAGTATCCACCCCATTCGAAGAGGCTATCGCCACCAACACACCATAATTTGGGAGATCCAAGACACGATACCGGTGAAATATAAGCCTGTTCTAAGGTGGCCCAACGCGTTTAGCGAATTCATTGGCGACAAGGCATTTGGGTTGCTCGTTGCGAATTGTATCGGGCTGTGTGTTCCTCGTGCCATGGTGCTCTCTCGAGTGCTTCGTCCATTCGTCTTTGGTCGAAGAACTGGTTCTGATGTCGTCTGGCTGCGGACCAGCCCAAAACTTCCTGAACCTGGCTTTTTTCCAACTGTTCGAGGATGGACTGACCCGTTCGCGTTCTTGGAACAAGTGCCCGGCAACGAACGAGTAGCATCGATAATTGCGCAAGATGAAGTTGCGGCTACCTATTCTGGCGCTGTTCTGACTCGCGCCGACGGAGATCCAATTGTCGAGGGCGTGCCCGGGTTCGGCGACGATCTAATGCTGGGCCGTAGACAACCGGAGTCCCTGCCGAACAAGGTAGTGGAATTGGTAACAGACGTACACTCGCGGCTTGCAAAACAGGTCGGAAGCATCAGAGCGGAGTGGGCCTTCGATGGCTTGGACCTATGGATTCTGCAGCTACAGCCTGAGAAAGCTGTTTCAAAAGGTAGCATCATCTTCCCTGGCGACGTTAAGGCAGAGATGGACTTCGACGTGCGCGCAGGGCTCAGCGGACTGCGCGAATTGATCGGGCTCATGGAAGGCAAAAACGTTGGCATCCGAGTTGTCGGGCAGGTCGGAATGACTAGCCACATAGCAGATGTCCTGCGACGAAATCGAATACCCTCCCGAATCGTCCCGAGGTGAGCCCTAGGAAAACTACCCTCCGCGCTGTGTTTCCGTGAACGGTTCAACTCGAGTCCTCAGCCCGCTCTTCTTGCCGCGGTGCTCCACCCCAGCTTACCGTGACAAAGAAATCTGATCTCCTGCATATTGTGTGCACTGTCCTTTTTCGCGCTGGCAAAGGCGAATAAAAGGTGGTAAAATGAAAAAGCAAGCCATTAGCACTTAGCCATTGGCCGTTAGCCAGAACGGACCGCGGCCCAGGCGGCGGGGAAAAGCTCTTTGAAATCAGAAAATCGCGTCGTCGTGGAAAAGGACGCTAACCCTGCAAGGAATCAGCAGCTTAACCGGTAAATTTACTTACTGGTAAACAGTTGGGTGACCGTTGGGTCGAATCCAATAACTCCTGTATTTGCAATACGGGGCTACCCCCAGGGGTGGGGGTGGGAGTAACGTTGCCGCTACTAGCGAGGCGATTAATGGCAGGTCGTCGTTAATCACAGGCAGGGGCGCTCGGAACGCGCCTGATCGCCGAAATCGCCGACATCGCGCGTGATCGCCGTGATCTGAAAAGCGTCAAACCCGCGCCAACTTGGGATGCGTCGCGTAAGTCTTTTAGATCTTGGGATGCCGAAGGAGGGGAGGGTGCCCTCATGCCCCGTCCACCGCCGTCCTCAACTCTCTTACGCTGCTTTCGGTGACTACCAGGTGCTGGTATTCGCTGTCGGCCAGGGTGCCCATGGCGATCTTCTGGTTGCGGAACTTCATGACGCTGGTGACCGCCGTACCCAGGCCGGCGTGGACTTCGCGCACGTTGGTATAAGCAATCACCGCCTTCACGCTGGCGACGGAAAGTTCACCGCAGGCCATCACGGAGATCCGTCCGTGCGACTGCTGCACCAGTTGCGCCAGAGTGGGCATGGCGTCCACGGCGCTCTTCTTTCCGCCCGACGTGAGCACGCGGTCCACGCCTGCTTCGATCAGGTCATCGAGCGCCTGCGAAAGGTCGCAGCTCATGTCAAACGCGCGGTGGCAGGTCACGTTCAGCGGACGCGCCAGCTCCAGCAAGCGGCGCATGCGGTCTTTGTCCACGGTGCCGTCAAGATTGAGGATTCCGAAGACCACTCCGTTGGCGCCCAGTTGTTTGGCGATGAGGATGTCGCGCTGCATCACGCCGAATTCTTCTTCGCTGTAGCAGAAGTCGCCGCCGCGGGGACGAATCATGACCTGCAGCCCGATGGCGATCTTCTTGCGCACAGCGGCAATCATGCCCGCGCTGGGCGTGGTGCCGCCTTCGGGCAGGCCGGCGCAGAGTTCCACGCGGTCCGCGCCGCCGCGCTCCGCCGCCGCTGCTGACTCCGCCGAGTCAAGGCAGATCTCCAGCAGCACGGAGCCTGGACGCGTTTGCGGTTGCGCTACCACACGCGGCAGCGGTTTTCGCGGACCATGGGCGCACCGGCCTTGCACTTGAAGGCTTCCTGGAATTCCGGCATGTTCACCACCAGGCCGTTCACGCGGTACTTGCCCGGCGAATGCTCATTGGTGATGGCGTTGGCGCGCAGGTTTTCCGGACGCTGAATTTCGCACGCCCACTGCGCGTAGCCGATGAAGAAGCGCTGGTCCGGGGTGAAGCCGTCGCGGGGTTCCAGGTGCTGGTCTTTGGTGGCGGACTTCCACGCCATGTACGCCAGCACCAGTCCGCCCAGGTCGGCCACGTCTTCGCCTTCGGTGAGCTTGCTGTTGATCTTGATGTCGTCCACGATGGTGTAGGTCGCGTACTGGTCCACGATGCACTGCGCGCGCTTCTCGAATTCCGCGCCGTCTTCCTTGGTCCACCAGTCGCGCAGGTTGCCCTTGGCGTCAAACTGGCGGCCTTCATCGTCAAAGCCGTGGGTGAGTTCGTGGCCAATGGTGCCGCCGGTGTTGCCGTAGTTGGGCGCGTCGTCCATCTTGGGATCATAGAGAGGAGGCTGCAGCACGCCGGCGGGGAAGTTGATGTCATTCATCTGCGCGTTGTAGTAGGCGTTGACGGTGGGTGGCGTCATGCCCCACTCGCCGCGGTCCAGCGGCTTGCCGATCTTGGCCAGCTGCCGCTTGGCCTCAAACATGGTGCCGCGATGCACGTTGCCGAGAAAATCATTGCGCTTCACTTCCACCGAGCTGTAGTCGCGCCACTTGTCGGGATAGCCGATTTTGTTGACCACGCTGTGCAGTTTTTCCAGCGCCTGCTTCTTGGTCTCCGGACCCATCCAGGTGAGCTGTTTGATGTCCTCTTCCATGGCCTGCTCGATCTGTTTGGTCAAGGTCAGCGTGCTCTTCTTGGTGGCTTCGCCAAAGGCGCGGTTCACGAACTCCAGCCCCAGGGCTTCGCCCAACTGGCGGTCAGTCAGGCGCACGCAACGTTTCCAGCGCGGCTGGATCTCCTGCACGCCGCGCAGCGTGTGGGCAAAGAAGTCAAAATTCTCTTCGACAAACGCTTTGGAGAGATACGGCGCGTTCGCGCTGGCGATGTGCCAGCGAAGATAAGTCTTCAAGTCGGCCAGGCTGTTGCTTTCAATTTGCTTGGCGACCTCCTGATAGAACTTGGGCTCGGTCACGTTGAAGGTATTCACGCCGGCAAGGCCCACGGTCTTTAAGTATGTGTCCCAGTCAAAATCCGGCGTGAGCGCTTGCACGCCTTTGAGGTCCATTTTGTGGAAAAGATTGTGCGGATCGCGCTGCTCCACCCGCGTCAGCGACGCTCTGGCCAGCGCGGTTTCTATCTGCATGATGCTAGTGGCTTCTTTCTCCGCGATTTCCGGTTTGTCGCCCAGCAGTTGCAGCATCTTCGCCACGTGCGCCAGATACTTGGTGCGGATTTCGCCCGACTTGGCGTCGTCCTTGGTGTAGTAGTCGCGGTCCGGAAGGCCCAGCCCGCCCGCGGCGGCGAACGCGATCACCTGCGACGAATCGGCAAAATCCTGATCGGAGCTGAATTCGAACAGCAGGCCGCCCGTCGCTTGTGTGAGATGTGCGCGTCCCAGCAGCGCCGCCAGTTGTTTCTTGTTCTTGATGGCCGCAATCTCATCCAGCAGCGGCTTCAGCGGTTTGGCGCCCAGCTTTTCGATGGCCGCTTCGTCCATGCACGCGGCAAAGTAGTCGCCAATCTTCTGCTGCGGCGCGGTGCGTCCGCTGGTCTTCTTGGCCAGATCGTCCAGCACGCCCCACAGGAAGCGCTGGTTGTCCTGGGTCAGCTTGCCATAAACGCTCCACGCGGCCTGGTCGCCGGGGATGGGATTGTGGGTCATCCATCCGCCGCAGGTGTACTGGTAAAAATCCACGCAAGGGTCGGCCGTCAAGTCCATGGACGGCACATCCAGGCTGGGCGTGTAAGGCAGCGTGGTGACCGGCTTGTCCTCGGGCTTGCTCGCGGCCGGACTTGCCGCTGAAGTTTGCGCTCCAAGCTGGATGGACGCGGTGCATGCGATGGCCAGCATGATGGCGAGACAACGTTTGCTGCGGGCAGGGCTTTTCATGAAGTGCCTCTCAGTGTTCGGGAACAACTGCTGAAGTTATGAGGTTTTGGCTGATTGCTAATTGCTAACTGCTAGTTGCTTTTTCTTTGACGCGCTAGTTTACAGGAAGCGAGCGCTGGGAGCGAATGTGAGAGGTCCCGCTCAACCCACTACGTCGCCACTGCACTTCTCGCCGTGCGTGGCCTTGCACGACGGGCACACGTACTCCGCGCAGTCCGCGCAGATGATGGCGTTCACTTGCTCTCGAGTTCGGGTTCCGCAACTTCCACCGGCAATCCTGACTGCCGCCACGCGGCAAACCCGCCGGAGACGTCAAACACGTTTTCCAGGCCGGCGCGTTGCAGCAGGCTGCAGGCGATCACGCTGCGATATCCACTCTGGCAATGCACCGCCACCGGCAACGCAGGATCAACTTCCGGCGCCGACACTCTGAAATTGTCCAAAGGCCACCAGTTGGCTCCGGCGATGTGCCCGGCCTGCCACTCGGATTCACGCCGCACGTCCAGGACGTTGATCTGTCCATCGCCCAGCTTTTGCAGCAATTCCTCCGGACTCATCTGCTGCAACGCGGCCACGGCGAATCCCGCCTGCTTCCAGGCTTGCACTCCGCCTTCCAGGAAGCCCTGCGGATCTTCAATGCCCACGCGCGTCAGCCGCAAGCGTGCTTCCGAATATTGCTCCGGCGTATCGGCGATCAGCACCGGACGCGAGCCGGCGCCCAAAACGATTCCCGCCCACGACGCAAATTGCCCGGACAACGCGATGTTCACCGACCCCGGCACGTGCGCGGCTGCGAATTCTTCGCTGGGGCGGACATCCAGCGCAAACGCGTCTTGCTCCATTTGCGTCTTGAGTTCGGCCGGAGCGAGCGCCTTGAGCGGCGGCAACCCGGCCAGCGACGGAGCGCCCTGCCGGTTGATCTGCGCGTCTTGCAGAAAATATTCCGGACGCGCCGGCAGGTTCGTCGTTAGCTGGCGTATGAATTCATTGCGGTCTTTGATCTGCAGCGCGTAATTGGTGAGCCGCTCGGTGCCTAGCGTGGAAAAGCGTTCCGCGCGCATGTTCTTACCGCACAGCGAACCGGCGCCGTGCGCGGGATACACCAGAACGTCGTCCGCCAGTTTCAGCAGCTTGCCGTGCAGACTGTCATAAAGCATTCCCGCGAGTTGTTGCGATGTGTAGGCTTTCGATAGGTCCGGCCGTCCAACGTCGCCCAAGAACAGTGTGTCTCCGGTCAGCACCGCCCAGGGATTGGCGGACTTTTCTTCGTCCGTGATCACCAGGCAGACGCTCTCCGGCGTGTGCCCGGGAGTCTCCATTGAGGCCACGCGCACCTTGCCCATTTTCAATTCGAAGCCGTCCCGCAAAGCCACGTTGGGAAAAGCGGCCTCGGCCCTTTCGCCGATATAGATATTGGCTCCCGTCCGCGCCGCCAACTCGGCGTGTCCGGAAACAAAATCGGCGTGCAGGTGAGTTTCAAAAATGTGGCGGATTTCCAGGCCCTGTTCGGCCGCCGCTTGCAGGTAGATGTCCACGTCGCGCTGGGGATCCACCACCGCGGCTTCGCCTTCCGACCCCAGCATGTACGAGGCGTGCGCCAGACATCCCAGATAAAACTGCTCAAAATACATCGACTGTTGCCTCTTTACTTCTTCCCGGAATTTACGATCTGCTCAATCATAGCCCGAAACTTTCTCGTAAAGTCAGTCCGCGCCGCAATCACGGCTGGCTCTTCTCGGCGGACCACCGCAGCGCGTACAAGATCACATAAATGTAGCAAACCAGCGGAATGATGAACGCATGGTGGATTCCAATATGGTCGGCCAGCACGCCTTGCAGTTCGGGAACAATGGCGCCCCCGACGATGGCCGCCACCAGCAAGCCGGACGCGCGTCCGGTGAGTGGTCCCAGTCCGGCGATGGCCAGCGTGAAGATGCTGGGAAACATGATGGAGTTGAACAGGCCCACTAGAATCATGCTCCACATCGCCACATGGCCTGTCGTCAGCATGGACGCGCTCACCAGCGCCGCCGCCGTGGTCGCGGCCAAAGCCAGCAGCCTGTGTGTTTTCACCCGGCGCAACACCCAGGACCCGGCAAATCTTCCCATCATGGCGCCGCCCCAGTAGTACTGCAAATGGCCGGCCGCGTCCTTCAATGGCATGTTGCCAATATCTTTCTGGTTGAGGTAGTTGGTCATCAGGCTGCCGATGGCCACCTCGGCCCCAACATACACAAAGATGGCCACCGCTCCCAGCACCAGGTGGCGATGGCGCCAAATGCTGCCGCTGGCGCCACCATGGGCCTCGGCGTATTCGATCACCGGAAGCTTGAACAGTCCGACAATCGCCGCCAGTACAATCAACGCCACCGCCAGCCCAATGTATGGCGCCTTCACTGACGCTGCCTGTTGCACGCGATACGCGTGCAGTTGGTCGCCGGTCATCGCCTGCATGGCTTCCACCGCCAGCGGCGCGCCCACCGCGCCCAGGATCAGCCAGCTTCCGAACGTCGGCGCCAGCGTGGTCCCCAGGGAATTGAATGCCTGCGTCAGGTTCAGCCGGCTCGACGCCGTGCGCGACGGTCCAAGAATGGCAACGTAGGGATTCGCCGACGTTTGCAATATGGTCATCCCCGCGGCCAGCACAATCAGCGCCGTCAGGAAAAGCGGAAACGCCGGTAGCGCCGCCGCCGGTACAAACAGCAGAGCACCGCAAGCCATGGTCAACAGTCCGGTCACCATGGCCCGTTTGTAGCCAATCCATTCGACGATCTTGCCGGACGGCATGGAGAACACAAAATACGCGGAAAAGAAAGCAAACTGCACCAGCATCACTGCCGCGTAATTCAGTTCAAAGATGTTCTTCAAATGCGGGATCAGGATGTCATTCAGGCAAGTCAGAAAGCCCCAGGCAAAGAACAGCGTGGACACCATGGCCATCGCGCCCACGCCGGTCTTGGCCGGAGCATTCTGCGGGGCGGCGACTTCGTCGGGTTGGATGGTGTTTGCGATGGCGGTTTGCGATCCAACGGTCTCGAACAAATGCCGTTTAAGAATAGAGTCAGCTATCCGCTTAAGTCCAATCTCCGTTCACATGTGCACAGAGTTGCAGAGGCCGCTCACGTCCAGCCACGGCTGGTACCGTGATTCGTATTGTCTCGTTCGTCTGAAAAGGCAATAATGGGCTCACTGAAATTGTGCCCCGCCCGAGCGTAGGCGGTTAGAATCGGGGGAACAAATCCAACAAGATGGCTACCGCAACCACAATCCGGCCGCAGGAAGCCTCTCTTCTGATTGACATTGCTGGCCAGCGCCGCCGGGTGGAAGTTTTCCGCTTGCCCTTTACCATCGGCCGCTCGGACGACGCCGACGCCACCATCGCCGACTTCCGCGTCTCCCGCCTGCATGCCCGCCTGCTCGGCGAAGACGGCGTGTACTTCGTCGAGGACACCGGAAGCCGCCACGGCACTTTCGTCAACGGAGCGCGCTGCGAGCGCATGCGCCTCAAGCACCTTGACGAGATCACCTTCGGCGTTCCCGGCCTGAAGATTATTTTCCAGGCGGGTCCCGCGCCGGGCAGCGCCGCCAGCATGCTGCTCACGCGCTTTGCTTCGGATACTGACGTCTCTGAGCTGGAGAAGCTCCGGCTCTTTCTCGAAGCCGCGCGCAGTCTGGGCGGCGGCCTGGTGGTGCGCGATATCCTACGCAACATGCTGGACTATGCTCTGCGCCTCACCAAAGCCGAACGCGGCTTTGTTTACCTGCGGGAAAAAGACACGGCTGCCCTGGCCTGCGGTGTGGACAGCCGGGGCAACCAGCTTACCCAGGACGCCAACGTTTCCAACTCCGTGATCCAGGACGCCCTCACCTCGGCTTCAGAATTCATTGCCGGCGACACCTCGCAGCAGAGCGCGCTTGCCGCCCGGCAGAGCATTGTGATGAACGAACTGCGCACCGTGGTGGCCATTCCGCTGCGCGCCAAGCGCGTGGCCACGGGCGCGGCCGCGGCCGAAGTTCAAGGCGTGCTCTACCTGGATAGTCACCTGGCCTCGCGCAATCTCTCCGGCGTGAGCCCGGAAGTGCTGCGTGCGCTCGCCGCAGAATGCGCCGCGGTGCTGGAGAGCGCGCGGCTCATGGAAGCCGAGCAGTCCGCCCGCCAGTATCGCCAGGAAATGGAAATTGCCGCCTCCATCCAGCGCAGCCTCAGTTCAGAGGCTGAGGTCCGCTGTGAATTCGCTCAGGTCTCCGGTCGCACTATTCCCTGCAAGGAAGTTGGCGGCGACTTTTTTGATGTCCACGTCTCGCCCGACGCCGTCACCGTCATCGTGGGCGACGTCTCCGGCAAGGGCATCTCCGCCGCGCTGCTGGCCTCGGTGATCCACGGCATGTTTTACGCGCAGATCTCCACCGGCTCCCCGTTGGTGGAAACCATGCACGCCATCAATCAATTTCTCTGTTCGCGCGTGGCCGGGCAAAAATACGCGACCCTGCTGGCCGCCCAGCTCAAGCATGACGGCCGCCTGGAGATCGTCAACTGCGGCCACGTTCCGGGACTCATCTCCGCCGCCGGTGCCGTGACCCAGGTGCAGGACGGCGACATGCCGGTGGGCTTGATGGCTGACGCTTCCTTCCACTCCATCCAGGCGCAGCTCGCGCCCGGCGCGCGGCTGGTGATCATCACCGACGGCATCAGCGAAACCGAAAACGCCGAAGGCGCGGAATTTGGCTTGGAAAAAGTGGAAGTCTTGCTGGGCGCGCAAGACCCGTTGTCGGCGATTCTAGGCGCCGTGAATACCTTCAGCGGCCACGCTGAAGCCCAGGACGATCGCACCCTGCTGGTGCTGGAACGCCTGCAGTAAGCGACTACCAACTGCGGGGAGTGACACTGGCTTTAGCCTCTGTAGGTATCAGGGCTTGGCTTCAGCCAAGCCGCTAGGCGTGGAGAAATAATTAGGTAGGCCCGGGCTTCAGCCCGGGATGCGCGGCAGCGCACCCCTGAAGTCTCACTCCTGGAAGCTGAACAGTACTGAGAAGTTGCAAAATGATGGGGCGTCCCGGCTTCAGCCTCTGCAGGTATCAGGGCATGCCTTTAGGCGTGCCGACTAGAGTCAAAAACAATTTGGGCTTCAGCCCCTGAAAATCACTCCTGGAAGCTGAACGCCGCTTTCAACTTGCCTACTTCAATAACGTCGCCGGCCGCCAGGTCGCGCTGCGCGTGCAGGTCCTGGCCGTTCACCTTGAGCTTCACCTTGGTTTCCGCGGGCGCGATAAAGTATTTGTTGTCGCGACGGCTGATCAACGCCGCAGAATTCGGCGCGAACCAGCCCTTCAGGTGGATCGAAGCCATTTTCGACTTGCCAATCATCGTCATCTTGCCCGTGAGCACGTATCTTTGCTGGTCAGTCTTGCCCTCCAGCACGCTCAGGATGCCGATGTGCTCCTTGATCGGAACGCCCGACGCCGACATCACCGCTGGCGCCGCGTTCTTGGCCAGCAGTTCCTGCGCCTGTTTGGTGTCCAGCATCACCGTGTTGTCCAGCTTGGGCGTGGCCGGGCCCGCCTTGGCGGCAATGGCCGCCACCGGCGCCGGACCTTCATTCTTGAACTCGATCTCGTGCTTGCCGATCTTCATCAAGTCGCAGTGCCGCAGCTTGGTTTTCTCCACGCGCGCGTTGTTCACGAACGTGCCGTTCAGCGAACCCAGGTCTTCCACCACGTAGTGGTCCTGGTTCCAGGTGATCTTGGCGTGATGCCCGGACACCGCCGGATTATCAATCTGCACGGTGTTGTCCGGCTGGCGGCCGATGGTGGCCGTAGCTTGCGTGAGCGGTATTTCCTTCAGCGTGGATGCCCCAAATTTCAAATAGAGTTTTGCCATTGCTGGCCTCCGAAAAAGAACTTTCTAAAAAGTGATTTGAACCATGGCCGCTCCACAATCCGCAGGAGCAGGCACGTAATGTTGTCGTCGCCGCCGCGCTCTTTGGCCAACTGGACCAGCGCGTTGCAGGCTTGAGTCAATGAATCCGAGTTCTTGACGATTGCCAGAATCTCTTCGTCCTGCACGTGCCGAGTCAGCCCGTCAGACGTCATCAGGATCAGGTCGCCCGGTACGGCCACCAGTTCGTCAATGTCCGGCTGCACGTCTTCTTCCGAGCCCAGCGCGCGCAGGATCACGTTCTGCAACTCTGACTTCTCCGCCTGTTCGCGCGTGATGTAACCCAGGCGCACTTGTTCCATCACCAGCGAGTGGTCCTGTGTCAGTTGCTGGATGGCGCCATGGCGGATCATGTAAATGCGGCTGTCGCCCACGTGGCCAATCGCCAGCGAGTGTCCGCGCACCAGCGCCGCCACAATGGTTGAGCCCATGCCGGTGCGTCCGTTGCCGTCGCGTCCCGCGGCGTAGATGGTGCGGTTGGCCAGGTAAATGGCGCGGGCCAAAGCGCCTGCGCCGGAAGCGGCTGTGGTTATGGCTGCGGTTTTCGCGGATTGCGGCGTGAACTCCTCATCGTCTGTTTCTGGTATCGGCGTGATGGCAGCCGTCGCGCGGATGGCGGCGGTTTTCGGGCTGACGGAAGGCGCCACTTCGCGAAAATATTTCAGCAGCACGTCCACGCCCATCTTGCTGGCGACCTCGCCCGCGGCCTGCCCGCCCATGCCGTCGCAGACCACAAAGATGCCGTAGCGCGAGTCGAACCCGAAGTTGTCTTCGTTGTTCTGACGGACGCATCCCGTATCGGTTTTGCCGGCAACTTCTACCGCAAGCGTCATGCTTTCCTCGGCGCGCGCGGCTGCTACTGCGGCCGCGGCGCCCGCTGGAGTTATTATCCCGTTTTCGGCGAGTTTTAGGCGCTTATGTGCTGTTGCTGCCGTAGGTTCGCGCCGCCGGGGAGGAGGGATTTGCGGCGATTGTAGGCATACTAGTTACTGGTTTGCAATCAAAAACTAGCCGCCAATGTGCACCATGCTGCGCGAAGGTTTGATAAATCCAGGCTCGCCAATATGATGGCGCGCCTCTTTCTGCTCGACCACTGAACGAACGTAATCAGTTAAATCACTGTCACTGGCGCCGCGGTGCATGCGTCCCGCCATGTCATGATCGAGAAGAGAAAACAAGCAGGTGCGCAGCTTGCCGTCCGATGTCAGACGGATGCGCGAGCAATGTCCGCAGAAGGGATGCGAAACCGGCGCAATGATCCCGATCTCGCCGCGTCCGTCGTCAAACGTGTAGCGCCGCGCTGTCTCGCTGGGCGCGTTGGGCAACTGCCGCACCGGACGAAACTCGTTCAACTTCTGCAGGACCTCGTCCATGGTGACAACAACGTTGGGCGACCACACGCGGTCTTCTTCCAGCGGCATGAATTCAATGAAGCGCACCACCACGCCTTCGTCGCGGGAGAACTTGGCGAACTCCACAATCTGGTCTTCGTTGAATCCCCGCAGCAGAACGCAATTTACTTTCACCGGCTCCAACCCGGCTTTCTTGGCGGCGCGGATTCCCGCCAGTACATTGTCATACCCGTTGGGCACGCGCGTGATGCGCGCAAACTTCT
Organism: Terriglobia bacterium; assembly: GCA_020072815.1. Taxonomy (NCBI): domain Bacteria; kingdom Pseudomonadati; phylum Acidobacteriota; class Terriglobia; species Terriglobia bacterium. The sequence continues at coordinate 117,681 of JAIQGE010000002.1, forward strand.
CTCTGTCCACCGCATCCATGCTGATGGTGGCGCGGGAAAGCCCGGCTTCTTTCAGCGGCCGCACCAGGTCGGTCAGCAGGTGGCCGTTGGTGGTGATGGCGATGTCCGGCTGATGGCCATCCAGCGTGCGCAGCCTGGCTACGTCGCGAACAAATCCCACCAGGCCGTTGCGTAGCAGAGGCTCACCGCCGGTCAAGCGGACTTTCTCAATCCCCATCCCGACTAGAATCCGCACCATGCGCAGGTAGTCATTGAAGGGAAGCTCGGAATATTGTGCGCCCTGGTTGCCGGTGCGGCAGTAAACGCAGCGGTAGTTGCAGCGGTCGGTGATGCTCACCCGCAAGTCCGTGATGTACCGCCCGTGTTTGTCCTGAAGCCGCATGAGCTCGTTTCTGTTTTCCGCCGCATGACCGGCGTCGCTTACCGACCCGGCCAATGTTGCGACCATCTTTGCCGACGAGATGATCTTTCATCGCGATGATCTTTTGCGTCGCGACGATCTTTGGGTTGCGATGATCTTCGGGTCGCGATGCTCTTCGCGTAGAGACGTAGCACCGCTACGTCTCAAACTCAAATTTTGCAAGGAATACAAAGAAAGGAAGGGAATACGCCCGCGGCGTTTTCGGTTCCTTTCCATCGCTCCCGGATCGCGCCGTTTTTGCGCCATCTGGGAGCTTGAATTCGGGAGGCCCAGCCGTTTCCAACGGGACCCTCGTCCTTGCAACGTTGCAAGAAGCCGCCACACCGGCCGGGTATGCCCTGAGGCCTGACGTGTGGTCGAAACCTTCGCGCCCATTATAGACGGGAATCCAATTTGAAGGAACTTATTAAGCGGATCTACAAATACAGCACCATCAACTCATCATCAATATATTCGCCGCTGACTTTGAGCGACTTCGGCTCCGTGCCGTAACGCCGGAACCCCAATGACTCATACACTCTACGCGCAGCCGCCTGCGTTGCCGACACCACCAGCAGGATCTGCTCCACGCCGGGAATCTGCCGCGCCCTCCGGATAATTTCTTCGATCATCTTCTTTGCCGCGCCCTTGCCGCGCGACTCCTGGCGCACGTACACGCCCCAAATATGTCCCTTGTGTCGCAAGTGCGCATGCTGGTCGCGATAGAACCCGGCCATCCCCGCCAACCGGCCGTCTTCAAACATGCCGACAATAAAGTTCTCCGCGCCGCCGCGGCGAACTCTCTCCCGCGTTTGTTCGATGGAGTTCCTTTCGTGGTCGGCGACGGACTCAACGAACGACCGCGGATCGGTTTCCAGCGCCAGCCGGCGCAAGTGCCACCAGGCTTCGGCGTCGTGTTCGGTCAAGATTCTGATTTCCATTTGAGAACTATTTTACGGTGCCCCACAGTCGGTCCACTCTCACTGACTTTTCCGCGCTTTTGTGCTACAAGTGGCCCCATGAGTAGGCTGCTTCCGCTCCTTATCATTGCTTTTCTGTTATCTGGGCTCGCCTTAGCGCAGGATAACGCGGCCGCGCCGGAGTTGCAGGCCATCATGGAACGCGCGAAGGCCGGCGACGCCGCCGCCCGAGCCGAACTGGGGCGGGCCTATGAAGATGGCAAAGGCGTCCCTCAGGATGACGTCAAAGCCGCGGAATGGTTTCGCAAAGCCGCCGACCAGGGCAACGCCCAGGCACAGAATAGCCTGGGGGTAATGTACGCGCTTGGGCGCGGGGTCGCGCGTGACAAGGAGGAAGCGGTCCGCTGGTATCGCAAAGCGGCAAAGGGCGGACTTTCTGAAGGGTTCTACAACGTGGCCATCTCTTATTTCAATGGTGAGGGCGTGCCGGGAGATCTTCAGCTGGCGTACGCCTACATGATGATCGCGCAGAGCAAAGGCAACCCGCAGGCTGCCGAGGCCCTCCAGCACATGGGCGATGAACTCCACGGCCGCGTGGATTTTTCCAAGTTCAGACTGGCCGGGATCTACGAGCAGGGGGACGAAGTGCCGCAGGACTTCGCGGCAGCGGCAACGCTGTATCGCGAACTCGCCGCCTTGGGGCCGAGGCAAGGATTCTTCGTTGCCCAGGCGGAATTTCGCCTGTGCCAGTTCTGCGTGACCGGGAGAGGAGTACCGAAGGATTTTGTCCAGGCTGCATCACGCTGCAAGGCGGCGGCCCAGCAGGGCGTCTATGCTGCCTACGTGGTGCTCGGCCGCATGGCCGAAAAAGGCCTGGGCGAACCAGCCGACTTGAAGCACGCAACCGATTGGTACCGCAAGGCAGCCGCGGAAAGCGTGCCTGAAGGTTTCATGGAAATGGGACGGCTCAAGCTCCAGTCCAGTTCGCATGATGACGTGAAGGAAGCATACTTCTGGTTTCAGCTTGCCCGGCTGGCCAAGCTTCCCCAGGCTGACGCGCAACTGCAAAAGGCGGCGGCCCAACTCACGGAACAGGAAATCGCGTCTGCGGCAAAAGCGGCCGAAGAATGGCGCCGCGGTCCCAAGGCGGATCGAGGCAAGAAGATCAAGATTCATTGAGAAGAACGTCTCCAGCGCCGTCATCTCCGCAGCCATCCGTCGTATTGTCTCCAGTCACTATCGATGATCCGCCTCTGCTCCTCGGCAGGCAATTCGGCTACGCGAAAGCCTTTTTTGAAGTACTCAGGATATTCGGCATACGCTAGGATGTCTCGATAATCGCGCGTCGCTGATTCAATATTGGACTGCAAGTCATCCACACTTCCGCTTGCCAGCTTCAATGCTGCCAGTTGCACGCGCGAGGCTTCACGGTGGTGCTTTTCCGTTCCGTACCGGCCAAGAATGGCCATGACGGTCACGAACTGCTCTTCTTGAAACTCCCGTCGAACAATCCTCTCTACGTCATTTGGGGTGACGTTGGGCACGGGTTGAGTGCACGTCTGCTGCGACGTAACACGACCCTCAGGGACAGAAACAAGACGTCGTAGGAGTTGCCGGAGACTCATTTCGCTATCAATTATAGCTTTGCAGCCTTCCAACTCAGCCGAACCGGATGCGTGAGTGTTGTTAACAGGCGATTACACTTAGAACCGCATGTTCGATCATCCTCACATCCCATCGTAATTCGGCCCGCCGCCGCCCTCCGGCGGCACCCAGGTGATGATCTCGTAGGGGTCGGCGATGTCGCAGGTCTTGCAGTGCACGCAGTTCGATGGGTTCAGGTGGATGCGTTTGCCCTGGGTTGCGTCCTTCGCCGCGTTTTTCGCAGCGTCAGCGCCCGTGGCTTCTTCCATCTCGTACACGTTGGCCGGACAGAAGTTCTGGCACGGGTTGCCGAACTCCGTCACGCACTTGGTGTTGCAGATGTTGGTGTCGGCAATTACCAGGTGCGATGGCTGGTCTTCTTCATGCTTGGTGCCGGAGTGGTAAAGATCGGTAAGTTTGTCGAACGTGAGCTTGCCGTCGCCTTTGGCTTTGCCCAGCACCTGCGCGCGGTTCCCGCCGTCTTCCGGCAATTGGTCCAGGTGCTGCATGCGCGTGTGCCCCGCGTGCGCCGGGTAAATGCGATGCAGGCCGCGTCCGCCGGTCATCTGCTGCAGCGCCGTATGCAACAGACCGGAAACCAGGCCATTCTCAAATCCCTGATGGAAGTTGCGGACCTCCCACAGCTCGTCTCTGATCCAGCTGGCGTCCACCGCGAACTTATATTCCTGCAGCTTTTCGGCATCGAATTTGTTGGCCACTAGCGCCGAGAACGCCGTCTCGCCGGCCAGCATGCCGCTCTTGATCGCCAAGTGAATGCCCTTGAGTCGTTGCGAATTGAGGAACCCGGCGGAGTCGCCCACAATCATCCAGCCATCGCCCGCCAGCGGCGGCATGGAGAACCATCCGCCGTACGGCATGGACTTGGCGCCGTAACGGATCATCTTTCCGCCCTCCAGCAGGTGCGCGATTAGCGGATGCGTCTTCCACATTTGCAGCACACGCTGCGGATCGGTGCGCGGGTCGGCGTAATCCAGACTGGTCACGTAGCCGAGCGAAACCAGATTGTCTTTCGCCCCGTACATCCATGACCCGCCGTATTCTTTCGTCGTGAGCGGCCAGCCCAGCGTCAAGATGACTTCGCCCTGCTTGATCCGTCCCGACGGCACTTCCCACAGCTCCTTCACGCCCACGCCGTACACCTGCGGGTTGCGGTCTTTATGTAGATCGAATTTGCCGACAAGTTGCTTGGTCAGCGACCCTCGCGTGCCTTCCGCCAGCACCGTGACTTTGGACTTCAACTCATACCCGGGCTCAAAGTTCGATTTCTTCTGCCCCGTCTTGTCCACGCCTTTGTCGTCGGTGATCACGCCGGTCACGCGATTGCCGTCATACGTCAGCTCCGATCCGGCAAAGCCTGTGAACACGGTAATCCCCGCCTGCTCCACTTTTTCTCCCAGCCACTTCATGAAGCGGTTGAGCGAGATCACGTAATTGCCGTGGTCCATCATCGGAGGAGGCATCAGCGGCGCGCGATACGATTTTTTCTCGGTCAGAAAATAGAAGCTCTCCTGGTCCACCTGCGCGTCCAGCGGAGCTTCATCGCGCCAGCCGGGAAGCAGTTCGTCCATGGAGCGCGGATCAAGCACCGCGCCGGAAAGCGAGTGCTGGCCCACTTCACGCGCTTTTTCCAGGACGTTGATGTTTTCCTTGCTGAGCGCCGCGTCGGGGTAGCGGGCGTTGTGCTTGTCAATAAGCTGCGACAGGCGCAGCGCGCAAGCCATGCCGGCCGGCCCGCCGCCCACAATGGTTACGTCCGCTTCCATCTGCGGACGCTCAATTCCCTCAAGTGGTTTGCGGAAATAGATCATGTGTTAGTGCTCAGTTTTTGCCGGGCTCGGCCGTGAATTGCCAGAATTGCCATGATTGCCAAAATTGTCGATTGAGAACCTGTATATCGAGGCATGAGGTGGCTTTTCCAATTTTCAATTTTGGCAATCCTGGCAATTGTGGCAATTGCAGCAACCTACCCTCCGGCTTTCGCTTTCTTGACCTCTTCGGTCAGCAGCGGAAGAATGTCAAACAAGTTGCCCACCACGCCAAAGTCGGCGATCTCAAAGATCGGCGCTTCCGCATCCTTGTTAATGGCGATGATGGACCGCGAGCCCTTCATGCCGACGATATGCTGGATCGCGCCGCTGATACCGACGGCGAGGTAGAGCTTGGGCGCAACGGTCTGTCCGGAGCTGCCGATCTGGCGGTCCATGGGCAGCCAGCCGGAGTCGCAGATGGGGCGCGACGCGGCAATCTCGCCGCCCAGCGCGTCCGCCAGCGCCTTGGCCAGCTCGATGTTCTTCTGCTCCTTGATCCCGCGGCCCACCGAGACGATGATCTCCGCTTGCGTCAGGTCCACCGCCTGCTTGGCTTCTTTGAACGGAGCTTCGGGCTGATTGCGGACGGCGCTGTCGGCAATCTCCACGTTCACCGTTTCCCCCGGCGCGGCGGAAGCTCCGGCTTCGGCTTTGTCGCCGCGAAACGCGCCTGCTTGAAACGTCACGAAGTGCGGCGGATCGCAGGCGAACGAAACGTCCGCCGCGAACTTGCCCTGGAACATCTGCCGCGTGAACAGCAGCTTGTCGCCGGCTTTGTGGAAGCCGGTCGCGTCACTGATCAACGTCCTGCCGAGCGAAGTAGTCAGTTGCGGCGCAAAGTCGCGCACCTGGTAAGTGTGCGGCATCAGCACCAGGCGTGGCTGTTTCTGCTGGATGAAACCCTTGAGCGCGGCCACTGTCCCGTCCGGTTCGTATTTGGCCAGCTTGGGCGATTCCATCGCGTAGACCTTGGCCAGCTTTTTGCCGGCAAGTTCTCCGGCGATGCCGGCCACGCCGCTGCCAAAGACCGCGGCCTCAACCGCCCAGCCGGTCTCCGCGGCAATGGCTTGCGCCGCGGCAAGCGTCTCCAGGGAGACGCGGTTTAACTTGCCTTCACGCTGCTCTGCTACTACTAGAATTGTGTCTGCCATGTTTTAAGTTCTCTGCCGTCTCTTTTTGACAAAGCCCCAGGTCATCAAGACCAGGGCAGCGACAACGTCGGTCGCAAAAATAATTTGCATGAGTTTGCCGCCGGCGCGTATGTCCCAGGACACAAACAACAGCCAGCCCAGCGCCCCCATCAGCATCACAATGCCCACCACCAGCAGGGTGGCGCCGGTTTCATGTTCCGTTACAGGGAGGTAATTCCCGCCTTCAGGATCGTATTCAATCTTCTCCATGGCTTGTCCTCCTTCAAACTTTGTCAGATTACGCGGACCTCGTTGCGCAGCTTGTCCACCAGTTTCTTGGCGATCTCGCCCGGTGATCCGTCCAGCATCTCGGTCTTTTTGGTTTTTTGCGGGACGTACAGCTTCTCGATCTTCTGCAGGTTGTCGCCGACGGCGGCCTTCACTTCGTCCAGCGCCACTTTGCGCATGGGTTTGTTCTTGGCCTGCTTGATGCCCAGCAGCGTGGCGTAGCGCAGCTTGTTGATGCCCGACTGGATGGTCAGAACCGCCGGCAACGGCATGGTCACGTGCTGGAAAAAGCCGGCTTCCAGTTCGCGCTTCACCTTAATGCCGCCGCTCTCGTTCTTCTGGATCTCCATGATGATGGTGGCGTGCGGCCAGTTCAGCAGTTCCGCCATGACCACGCCGGTCTGGGCGAAGCCGTAATCGTCCGACTGCAGGCCGGTGAAGATCAGGTCAAATTGCTCATCTTTGATGGCCGCCACAAACGCCTTGGCGATGTTCAGCGCATCCATGCCCACGAACCCGTTGTCTTCCAAATGGATTGCCCGGTCGGCGCCCTTGGCCAGCCCTTCGCGCAGAACAGTCTGCGCGCGCGCCGGCCCGGCGGTGATCACCACCACTTCGCCGCCGTGCTTTTCTTTCTGCCGCAGCGCTTCTTCCAGGGCATAGGCGTCGGGCTCGTTGACTTCATAGGAGACGTCGTCGCGGATCCACGTGCCGGTTTCGTTCAGCTTGAGGGGAGCGTCTTTCTGCGGGACCTGCTTCATGCAGACCAGAATCTTCATAAGGTGTTGTTCCTGCGCCTCGTTGTATAAAAGCTTAGATGACGTTCACCGGCCAAGTGTTAGGGCCGGAAATGGGGAATGAAACCTGCAAGTATAAATGAGCGGAGAGGATTGTGGGTGACCGGCTACTCCGGCGCCTTTCAGGCTGGGTCCACGACGCAATCTGCGGTGAGGGGGATGATGAGGGCCCGCAAGCCGCCATCGTCAATGACCGCGGTGACCCGAACAGGCCCGTTTTCCCGCGCGTCCCAGTATGCGCTGATCTCAACCACGTAGAGTTTGCCGTCAGATCCTGTGACTACTTTGGTGATTGGTTCGCTGCCGATCAGGCGTCCGAGTTGCTCGTAGCCCATTTCCCAGGCAGCGGTCAACTCTTGCTCCAGAAGCGCTTCTGCAACCGCTCTGTTCATGCTTGGCTACTCCAGAAACGCCACCGACTGCACCCCCGCCACGTCGAAGCGCTTGCGGCAGCGTATGTTCTTGCACATGGTCACGTCATCGCGGCGGACCATGTAAGACTGGGCTTTGGCGAACTTGGCGCGGTCGCGCTCATCGGCGCGTCCGGGAAGCTGCTTCTTTTTGGTGCGCACCAGCCATGAAAGTTCGTACTCGTTGGCCGTCCGGCAGTGCGGACAGGTCAGTGTGTGCGGCTTCTTGGCTTCTTTCTCGTCGTAAAAGTCGCGCTCGTCCATTGCCCTAGTGTAAACGCTGAACGCGCTCCGCCGCACAAGGAAAACTTCGTTCATCGCTTAAGGCCGCTCCCTCGGGGTAACATGCTAGGGTTAACTCATCAGCAGGGAAATTCAGGAGGGATGGCGATGGCTTTTTCCAGAAGAGATTTCATCATGACCGGGGCCGGTGCGGCATGCGCGGTGGCCACCGGCGGGGCGCAGGTTCTACAGAACAACGGCGCGCAGAACACTCCACCGCAGGACAACCCACAGGCCAAGCCGGTGGAACCAGGCAAAACCCTGCCTGCCGACCGCATGCCGGAAATCCCCGCCGACAAAATGACCGACGCGCAGAAGAAAGCCGCGGAAGAATTCGCCGCCGGACGCGGCACCCCGGTTTTTGGTCCGTTCATCCCCATGTTGCGCAGCCCGGAAGTGATGTTGCGCGCCAAGGCCATGGGCGACTACCTGCGCTACAAGAATTCTCTGCCGTCCAAGATCAGCGAGTTCGCCATCCTGATTACGGCGCGGCACTGGTCGCAGCAGTACGAGTGGGCCGTGCACTTTCCCATCGCTTTCAATGCCGGGCTCGGCTCGGAAATGCTCAAAACCATCGCCGCAGGCCGTTTCCCTAAAGGCCTGTATGAAAGCGAACAGCTTTGCTATGAGTTCTGCACCGAGCTCCTGACCAACCAGTGCGTCAGCGACGAGACCTACAGCTGGGCGGTCAGCAAGTGGGGCGAGCAGGGCGTGATCGACCTGGTGGGCGTGTGCGGCTACTACACCTTCCTGGCCATGATCTTGAATGTGGCGCGCACCGCTTTGCCCAAAGGCGCCCAGCCCCCGCTGATCAATTTCCCGCACTAGTTGCGGCGAAGGTTGGTTCTTGCCGTGATGGAGAGGAGAATCTGTGAAGCTTCTTATTGCGATAGTTTGCTTGTGTTTCTTACTGCCGGGTTTGGTTGCCGCCCAAAGTCCTGCACAACCCGTCCCGGCGCAAGCGGCGAATCAACCAACTGCTACTCCATCTGGCGCTTCCCCAACGCAGACCAAGATCGATCCTGCCAAGGAAGCTGACATTCGCCATCTCCTGGATGTCATGGGGAGCCGCAAGGTCATGAGTGAAACCATGGACGCCATGACCAACAGCATCCGGCCTCTGATGGCCAATGCACTGCCTCCCGGAGAATATCGTGAGAAGTTGATTGATCTGTTCTTCGCAAAATTCCGCGCGAAGGCCGACCTTCAGTACCTTCTGGATGCCGGAGTCCGGCTTTATGACAAGTATTTTTCCCACGATGAGATCAAGAGCATGATCAAGTTCTATGAGACGCCAGTAGGACAAAAAGCTGCTTCTCTTATGCCTCAACTCACCAACGAGATGCGTTTGGAAGGCGAGAAATGGGGCGAGAAGCTGGGACGCGAGTCCATGCAGGAAGTCCTGGCCGAACATCCAGAGATGCAGAAGGCCTTGGAAGATGCTGGAAAAGCCGCTCAGCAGAAATAGTGCAAGATTTGTAAATCCATGAATGGGTCCGCCATGGAATGGCGATTCCTCGCCAGTGATCGAGAGTAGCATGACAGGCCTATTGGGCTGGAACGACCGCCGGGGCATCGGGAGGAAGGGTCTCTCGAAGTGGTGGCGTATACGTGATCTCGATTGGTATCTCGTCATGGAAAACAGGCTCAGTGTTGACGAAGGCGACAACGTGCCGCTTCAGCGCCGTCATTTGGCATGGAAAATCACTTGTCGCAGGTTCCACTGAGGAACCAGCGGTGCGGACCTTCTTGGTTGCGAACCTCTGAGCAGCCTCCCTCCCCCGAGCGCATTCGCTTAAGGACAGATTCGCTCCCATGTTGAAGATCTGTCCTTCGACTGATTGTCCAGGCTCCAATTTGCGCCAGGTACCACCAAGGGCGTAAGCGTAAATTCCACCTTCAGTTTTCGTCTCCTCAACAACTAAAGCACCTTCATTAGACAAGTAATACAGAACCCGTCCGGTGTTATTGGTAAGGCGAACGGTGGTATTTGAGGAATTCCAGAGACTCCACTCCCGTTCCCATATCATGTCGGGGGTGAGATTCGTTGTTGGCGGCACAGGTGACGGCGGCGGCGTTTCGGGTGGCCTCTTGCGCGCATCGTAAAAATAGTGGGACACCGCCGAGGCCGCCACCCCCGGCAATGTCCGCTCTCGGTGGGGTCTTATTGCCTTGCGCAACTCGACCAGAGGGTCCCCTTTAAATGGACCAAGCAGCAGGTCATAGCTATTCATGTAGCTTGCGAGCAGATAGAAGCTGCTGATATCTGCCTTGTACCAAACCCAGGTTTCTCGGATACCATACCGCCTGAATCGCAGCGTGCCTTGGCTGTCTGCTTCGTCTCTCCCGAAGATCAGATAGGGAAGGCGATAGAAACTCACCCCCGGACGTAAGTCATTTCGGCAGTGCAGGCCAGCACGTGATGAATAGAAATCATCCGGCGTGATCTTGCCGGCCAAATGCTGGTCACGAGTGGTCATTGAGCGACAGTCCACGATCAAGGTGGTCGTCCGGTCGCCTATCTTGCTGCTTTCAGGGTGACAGCCAATCTCTTTCGGCCTGACGGTCGGGTCGGGATCAACAGCCGTGTTCGGTGTCAGCCTTGAGATGTCCACGGCGACCCAGGCTTCGCGCGTGCCGAAGCCTTCCGTTGCCGGGCCCAGACAGGTGTTCTGACATTGCGAAGGCGGAGGTAGCAGCAGAAGGATAAGGATATTGATGGAGAAAAGGACGACAATTCTCTTCTTGCGCAGATAAGTGTGCATTGGCGCATCTCCCCTGAACTGCATCGGATGACGGCACCGTCCGGTCCGATGTTCCCTTTTACCAGGAGCCGAGCGGAACTTTCAGTGACCGAGAACATATCACGCAGCTGATCCGCACATGTTGGGATGCAAAGCTGGCGCAAGGCAGTTGGCTGTAACAAGCCAGTACACCACCTTTTCACAGATCTGTTCAAAAGTGCTAGATGGTCATGCTTGCCAGCTCCTGAAACCATAGGGGCCTGATTAGCTACGAGTGCGCCCGTGATTTCGGTATACTCGGCGAATGCAGCAGCGCCGCGGCTCGCTCGCAAAGGTGTTTTGGGCACTCGTTCTCGGCCTGGCCCTGGTCTACGGAGTGGTCGTCGGGTTGAATCCTTGGTCCTTTCACATCGGTGGGCGCTCGACGCCACTGCTGTACTGGTCGGGGTCCGGCAAGCTGCTAACCAAGGGCGGAACCTATCCTCTATACGTTTATTTCTACCCGTCCAGTCATTCTTCCCGGCTGCACCTGGACGGCTTGCGTCCGACCGGCGGCTTGCAGGGCTCGGGCTGGCTGTGTACTTCGCCGGGCGTGATGCAATACCTGAAACTTTCCGGCACGATTTATGGCGGCTGGCGAAGCACCGACGGTAGCGTGATGGATTTTCGCCTGCTCGAACAGAAGATTCTCGATGTAGGCCAACGGCAGGGTTTCTTCAACCTGTACGGCCGATGGCGCGGACAGGAACTGGTCATGGAAGATCGCGGTGAACCGGGAAGCGCATTCCGCTCCGGTCTGAAAATCGAACACGCGTCGGTGACCCTGGACTGGAGCAGCTACTCGGACTTCAAAACTGCGTGCGCAAGCGCGACGAATCTTCCTGCGCACCGATGAGAATGGCGCCCCGCTATGGCCGCTTTATCCGGGCCAGTCTGAAAAAAGGTTTCTGCTCGACAAACTCAAGCGCCCAGGGTTGTATTCTAAACAGGAAGTAAAAGGTTCGTGAGAAACACGCGAATCATCGTCACCCATTACGGCGGGCCCGATGCACTGCAGGTGCTTGAAGAAGAGTGCCCCGAGCCGAAGAGTGGTGAAGTGCGGGTGAGAGTGCTGGCCGCAGGCGTCGCCATGCCTGACATCATGGCGCGCGAGGGCATTCATCCCGAAACGCCCCCGGTGCCCTTCACGCCGGGGTGGGACCTGGTGGGCGTGGTGGACCGTCTCGGCGACGGTGTCTCTGCAATCGAACCGGGCCAGATCGTTGCCGCGATGCCCATACACGGCGCTTACGCGGAGTTCGTCTGCCTGCCGCAACGAGAACTGGTTTCCGTGCCATCCGGGTTGGACGCCGCCGAGGCCGTCAGCCTCATCCTGAACTACATCACGGCGTACCAGATGCTGCATCGTTCCGCCAAGGTCAAACCGGGCCAGCGCGTCTTGTTTCACGGCGCGTCGGGCGGGGTCGGCACGGCGCTCCTACAGCTTGGGCGCCTCGCCGGGCTGGAGATGTACGGTACCTGTTCATTGCGAAGTGCGCCGGCCGTCTCCGAACTGGGCGGTGTCCCGATTGACTACCAGAATCAGGACTATGTGCAGGAAATTCATCGCCTCGCCAGCGAGGGCGTGGACGCCGTCTTCGACCCCATCGGTGGCGCCCACCTCTGGCATTCCCGCCAGGCCCTCCGCAAGGGCGGGAGGGTGGTGGGTTATGGCAATACAACCTCGCTACGCGGGGAGGGATTAGGTTCCGGCCGCACGGGCCGCCGTAATCGCTTTCACGGACTCCCCATCTACGCGTTGTACATCGCCGGCGGCTGGCTTCTCCCCGGCCGGAAACGGATCGTCCCCTACAGCATCCAGACGCTCAAACGGTTGAAGCCGGCTTTGTTTCGGCAGGATTTGATCACGCTCTTGGACCTTCTTCAGCAGCAAAAGATCAAGCCGCTCATCGCACAGCGGTTTCCCCTTGCCGAGGCAAAACGCGCGCAAGAGCTGCTCGGGAAGGGAGGCGTGGTAGGCAAGATTGTCCTCATGCCTAATTGCTGATTTTGGCCCGGACGGGCAGACTTAGAAGAGATTGCCAAAATCGCCGAAATTGAAAGGCACGAGCTAAATGCTAACGGCTAAGTGCTAATTGCTGGGTTTTATTGGTCGGGGCGAGAGGATTTGAACTTGAGGCGTCTTGGCGGCGTCTGAGCCGCCAGCCGAAATCCTGAGCGGAGTCGAAGGACCCCGCGATCTTTGAGCGAAGCAGATATCCGGTTGAAGAATTGGTCGGGGCGAGAGGATTTGAACCTCCGACCCCCTGCGCCCAAGGCAGGTGCGCTACCAGGCTGCGCTACGCCCCGACAAGAATTGAAGCTGACATCTCTCATTCTAACCGATTTTTCTCACCGCCCACGGCAGCCCGCGTCCTCGCGCGCCTAAGGCTGTGACATTTTCTGTTTCCGGAATAATTGTGTGAGGCGGATCTACGGCGAAGAGCAGGACTTTAGCCGAAGTCATTCCAGAAACCAGATATTCAAGAACCAAACAGTTGAATTCAGAGGATTCAACGGACCCACCGAACCCTTGCTCTAGGCGCTCATTCCGAAAACCGGAAAATATGAGGCAAGTGGGGTTAAAGCCCACGTCGCGTTATCGTTCTCCCCGACCGGCCAAGCTCCAGTACCAACCGGAGTAACCCGGCCAGCTGAAATTCTACCTTGTCAACGCTTCTGCCCCGCCTACCATGGGCATTGTTCCCGTTTTGGGAAAATCTGTTTCGGATTTCGGAAATAACCAGAAGTCCATTAATTTGTAGTAGATAGCTTGTCAAGAATAACAATCCAGGCGATCTGCAAAACTCAAAGGAGCCACAATGAAAAGAAGCATTCTCCGTTTTGCCCTGTTGGCCGTGCTATTCATTTCCGCCAATTCAGTCGTAACCCCGAACCAACCCAACGAGCTACCAATACCCTGCATTCCTGGAATGCCCAACTGCCCTCAATAGCGGCAAGGTGGGAGTTACGGGCGTAACCCAGCGTTGCCGGGCCAACACAAATCTATTGTTGGCGAGCGTGGGACATGCGGTATCCTGTAGCGAGAGTTATGGGATTGGCGTCAACCATTTCCGCCTTGTGGCTGGCTGGCCTCGCATTGCAGGCCGTGTTGCTTCTGGTAATCGTCGTCAAGAAGCTGTGGAGAAGCTTCCCTATTTTTGCGGTCTACTCGGCAGTCACTTTCGCTGAGAGTCTGGCCGGGTACGGTATTCCGCGCCACTCACCCGCCTATTTCTATCTTTATGTGATTGGTGAGACTGCGTCGCTCCTGCTGGGGGTCGCCGTAGTGTATGAGATCTTCAAGCACCTCTTTGCTCCTCACGCGGCGCTGCGCAACGTTGCCACGCGGGTTTTTCGTGTTGTGGTGATTCTGCTGGCAGTTCTCGGCGGGGCAGTGATTGCCGCACATGCCCCAATCGGCAAGGGAGCAATGATGTTTGGGCTCTTGCGAGTCGAGGAAGCGGCAAGGATTTTGGAAGTTGGGTTGATTATGGTTTTGTTCCTCTGTTCCAGCGCATTTGGTTTGCACTGGCGGCAGCCGGTATTTGGAATAGGCCTGGGGCTGGGGACCCTTACTACCTTCAAACTGATTTCGCTGGCCATGGTTCCTTACGTCGCCTCCTTGGGCGATGCATTGAATTTGACAGTCGTGCTCTCGCTTGACATCAGTTTTCTAATTTGGATCGGATACCTGCTCGTGCCCGAGCGTGCCGCTGCGCACAGCGAAGTGCCTCAGCACGCGCAGCTTGAGCAGTGGAACCGCGCAATGATGGAGCTTATAAACCAATGATGATTACGATGATCGTTATCGTTCTGGCGCTGAGCGCCGTTGGGTTGTTTTACATGCAGGTCCGCAACCGCCGGAGAATGGCGCACCAAGCCATCCGGCCGGTGGACCTCAAAGCTTTGCACACGCTCCTGGACCGCGATGACGAGCTTTTCCTGCGGGAAAGCCTTCCCCGCAGGCGGTTCTGCCGGCTGAAACGGCAGCGCATTGGCGTGACCCTGCGTTACGTAAACAGGATTGCCAATAACGCCGCCGCTGTGGTGCGCTTGAGCGAGCCGGCCCGGCTCAGCTCTGACCTGGAAGTCGCCGAAACAGCGGCGCAGATCATCGACTTGGCAACGCAAATCCGCCTGCAGTGTCTGCTGGCCTTCGCCAAACTGTCAGTGGAATTTGCTCTGCCGTCTTTGCAGCTGACCCCGGCAGTGCTGGCGCCCCGCTATCAGGCTTTGCGCGATAACCTCAAGCGCCTGGGCGCTCTCCAGACGCAGCAGTTGACCCCTAGCGCTGAGGCCATCTAAAGTCTCGAGTTCAACTCTTTCCTCAAGAGCCCTGCCCGCAGCAGGGCTTTTGTATTTCATGGCTCTTCCCAGTGCCTCGCTGGCAGACGCTACCGGCTGATTTTGCGGTTAGAATATTCCCATGCTTCTCCAGGGCATTTTCCCGGCAGTGACCACGCCGTTTGACTCAGCCGGCACGGTCTATCACAAGAAAATCGAACACAACATTGACCGCTATTCGCGGACGCCGGTGGCCGGCATGGTCATTCTGGGCTCTACCGGTGAAGCGGTCATGCTCAGCGACGATGAGCGTCGCGACGTTCTCCGCATCTCCGCCGAGGTAGCGTCCCCGGAAAAAGTGTTGATCGCCGGCACCGGGGCGGAGTCGGTGATCGAAACCCTTCGCCTTACAGAATATGCCGCCGCCTTGAACTATGACGTGGCCCTGGTGCGCACGCCGCATTTCTACCGCCCGCAGATGAAACCGGAAGCCATGCTGGCTTTCTACCGCACGGTGGCTGACCGCTCGCCCCTGCCGGTGCTGCTGTATACCGTTCCACCGTTCACCGCTTACGACCTGCCCCTGGAAGTCATCGTGGAACTGGCCGATCATCCCAACATTATTGGAATCAAGGAATCCAGCGGCAATGTGGAAAAGGTCTCGGCCATGGTCCAGCAGACGCGCCATATCAAGCGGACGGCCAAGGTCACCGAGGTCCAGCAGGCGGTCACCGGGCGCATGGCGGCCAGCGCGCCGGCCGGCGGCCCTGACGCGCTGGTTACTTTAGGGACATCTTCCGGCGCCGTGGCCGTCGCCCAGCCGCCCAAGGCCCCGACGTTGAAGACCCGCGACAAAGAAGTGGGCTTTCAAGTACTTGTGGGAGCTGCCCATACTCTGCTGCCCTCGCTCCAGGCAGGCGCCAGCGGCGGGGTGCTGGGCATTGCCTCGCCCGCCCCTACAATTTGCTTTGAAATCTATTCCGCTTTTAGAGACAATGACCTGGAGTTGGCGCGGTCCAAACAGGAGGGACTTGCGCCTGTGTCCAGACGGGTGGTTTCTGAGCTTGGAATTCCAGCGGTCAAGTACGCCATGGACCTCAACGGGTACTACGGCGGTCCTCCCCGGCTTCCCCTGCTGCCGTTGACGGCGGCCCAGAAAAAGGACATCGAAGGTCACATGGAGTTCTTCCGGAACTAGGGCGCCCCCCTCCCAGGGCCAAAATGTCCGGCCTTGTCCGGGGGGGTGCCACAAACGCGGGTTACGTGCCAGGTTTTGCGCCCTGAGTGCAGAGTTTTTCATCGGGTTGTACCGGGACGCTGGTTGGGGTATTGTGAACGGGCAGCAGGCTCCTTAGACTATTCTTGTCCCGAATCGGGAAGCGTCGCGGGGCCTGGGAGAAATTACAGTGTTGTCTGCGGGCAGAAAATTACGTGATCTTCGCGAGCAGCTGGGACTGACTCTGCGCGACGTGGAACTGGCCAGCACGGCGCTGGCGGAATCCCGCGGCATTGAAGAGTTCATCATCAACCCCAGCCGGCTTTCCGACATTGAGACCAAGGGAGTCATTCCCAGCATTTATCGCCTGTACGTCTTGTCGGTGATTTACCGCGCTGATTTCACGGAGCTGCTCAAGCTCTACGGCGTGGACCTGAGTTCCACCGCCGCCGACTTTGCCATCTGCAAGCCCAGCAAGACCCATCGCCTGGATATGGTCACCGGGCGAGGCACCGTGCAGGTCCCGGTCAAATTTGATCCCGGCTTTGACATACGGCGCTCGGCCGACCTGGGCCGGATGATTGAGAACTGGGGCGTGGTCCCACTGCAGTTCTTGCAGGAGCTTTCCAAGAGGAAATACACGTACGCGTACATCGGCACGGAAGACCTGACCATGTACCCGCTGCTGCTGCCCGGCTCTTTTGTTCAAGTGGATGAAGAGCGCAGCCGCGTGGAAGAAGGCAAGTGGCGTTCCGAGTTTGAGCGGCCCATTTATTTCGTGGAGACCCGCGAAGGGCATGTTTGCTGCTGGTGCTCCGTGCGGCGGGGAGAGATCGTGCTGCAGTCGCACCCGCTTTCGCCGGTTCCGCCGCGCATCTTGAAGCATCCGCAGGAAGCGGAAGTGATTGGCCAGGTGGTGGGCTTGGCTATGCGCCTGGTGGAGTGGTATGCCCCGGATGAACCACAGCTGCAATCGAGTCCTGCAGCAGACGAAGATGAGCAGCGAGAAGTGCGTCGTCGTTGACCGGCGCCTTGAGCACGAACGATTCCGCCGTCAGTACCTCCGGCCCTCCGGTACGTCCCACCGCTTGTTTGAATTCCTCGTAGATCTCCCGCATCGGCGTCCGCACCAGTTCCATGGCGTTTTCCAGGTGGGCGTTGAAGATGGTCTCCTGCGCGGCGCGGCGGCCATAGGTGCGCGAAAGGCCCCAGTGGCGGTAGGCGCCGTCTTCGGTCTGCAGCGAGCAGATGTAGGTGAGCCTCTCCAATAGCGTCGGCAAGACGCCCAGAGAGCGCTTCTCAAAGTCTTCGGCAGCCTTGAACATCATCGCGCGTTCACCCGGAAACCACCGTTATTTGCTTTGGCTGGTATGCTATCAAAACTAGCATAGCCCGCACCTTGGACTTCAGGACCCCGCGGATTTTTCTGGAATCCGGAATATTCCGGGCAAATGCTGATCACGAAAGTACCTGCGCAAGGGGAGTTTTGGTCTTTATTAGCCAACCTTCACGTTTATTCTTTAGAATCAGGAAACGTCATCTTTTAAAAGCTTCCAACCAGGGGAGGCCCAGGGGGCTCGGGCGGCGCATCAAGGTATGCACAGTCTTCTTGTCAAACATTTTGGTCTGCGCGGGATCGCTATTTTTGAAGCCGGCAAAGGCCTGCTGGCGGTGGGGTTCGGCATCTGGGTGCTGACCGCGCTGCACAAGGACATGAACAGCGTGGCCCAGGACATGCTCCAGATCATGCACAGGTTTCTGCACATCAATCCTGACCGGCACTTCTACCGGTGGGCCCTGGAGGAAGTCGGTAGCCTCACTCCAAAGACCCTGTGGCTCATCTTCGCACTGGCCATGGCCTATGTAACCATCCGTTTCGTCGAGGCCGCCGGGTTGTGGCTGGAGAAAGAGTGGGCCGAGTGGTTTGCGCTGATCTCCGGCTCCGTTTATTTGCCCATCGAGATTGCTGCTTTGCTTCGCCATGCGACCGGCTGGAAATGGGCGATTCTCAGCGTGAATGCTCTCATCGTGATCTACTTGGCCTGGCTGCTAATAGACTCGCGCAAGCGCCGGCGAGAAGCCCAGGAAGCGGCCACGGCCTGAGGAAGATCCCAGCCGCAACTTGCGCGACGGTCTCTTCAAGCTCGCCCCATTCGCGCGTCTTCGCGGCCGCTTTTCGCCGATGGCCGGCTACCTCGCTTCGTACACGGTCTTGCCGCCCACCACCGTCCGCAAGACTTTGGTCTTGAGGATCTCAGCCGGCGCCACCTTGGTGATGTCGCGGTCCAGTACGATGAAGTCGGCCAGCATGCCTGGCTGGAGCACGCCTTTTTCTTTTTCCGCGAACTCCGCATACGCCGAACCCGTAGTGTATGCCGCGATGGCCTGCTGAATCGTCAACTTTTGCTCGGGAAAATACTCTTTGGTGCCCGCTTCGTTCTTGCGCGTGACGGCGCAGTAGATTCCGCGGAACGGCGTGATGGGTTCCACCGGGTAGTCGGTGCCGAAAGCCAGGGTCACGCCGTCGTCCAGAAATTCTTTCCACGCGTACGAGTGTTTGGCGCGCGCGGCCCCGATGTGCGACTCCGCCCAGTTCATGTCCGTCAAAAGATGGTTGGGCTGCATGGAAGCGATCACGCCCAGGTTCTTGAACTTCTTGTAGTCTTCCGGAGCGACCACCTGCGCGTGCTCAATGCGGAAGCGCAGGTTTCGCTTGCCGCTCTTTTTTTCCGCGAAGGCAAAAGCGTCCAGGGCCATGCGCGCGCCGCGGTCGCCGATGGCGTGCAGTCCAATTTGAAAGCCATTGTTGGCGGCCTCCGCCGCTTTTTGATTGAGCTCGTCCTGCTCGTAGCGGGGAATGCCGGAGTTTTTGGGATCATCGTCAAACGGCGCAAGCATTGCTGCCGTTCTTGATCCCAAAGACCCGTCCATGAAGCCCTTGAGCATCGCCGTGTGCAGCATGGAGTCGCCCGCAGGATGATGGCCGCGGCGTTGCTTGAGTTCTTCCACTGGCGCGTCAAACGGCAGCCACTCTGAAATCCGCAAAGTCAGCTTGCCCTCTTTTTCCATTTGCTCGTAGGTCAGGAAATCTTCCCAGTCGGAGTTGTCCTGCGCGGAGGTGATGCCCCAGCGCGCCGCGTCTTCCAGCGCCAATTCCGCCGCGCGACGCCGTTGCGCCGCAGTCGGAGCCGGGATCTTCGAAAACACCGCGCCCATGGCCGTCTCGCGCAGAATGCCCGTAGGTTCGCCCTTGGCGTCGCGATCAATCTTGCCGCCGTGCGGGTCGGCCGTCGCAGCGGTGATGCCCGCGGCTTTCAGCGCCGCAGAGTTGGCGATGGCAATGTGCCCGTCCACGCGATTGAAGATTGCCGGGTGGTCGCCGGTGACGGCGTCAATGTCCGCGCGCGTCGGCGTTTCCTGTACGGCCCAGAGCGTGTGGTCCCAGCCGCGCCCCACCACCCACTCGCCCGCACCGGCGGTCTTGGTGCGCGCCGCAATGCGCGCTTTCATCTCGTCCAGCGATTTGGTCCCCACCAGGTCAACGTTCAGCTTCTCAAAGCCGCCCGAGCCCAGGTGGACGTGCGCGTCATTGAATCCCGGCATGACGAAATGTCCGCCCAGATCAATGACTTGCGTGTTGGGGCCTTTGACCTTTTCGACCCCCCGGTTGTCGCCCACGCCCACGATCCTTCCGCCGGAAACGGCCAGAGCCTGGAAGCGCGTCTGCGTGGGTCCGATTTGAGACTTCTTGCTCTTAGACTTGATCGCCGTTGGGGACACCAGCACACCATTCGGCGGCGTCTTTCCATCAGCAGAGACCAGCGGCACGAATACGGCGCCGGTGTAGATATCGCCGTTAATGAAAATGATGTCGGCTGCGGTCTGTTGTTGTGCGTCTGCAGTGTTGGTCATGATGATTCCCAGGGTGAGTGCGAACAACAGCACGAGGCAAGTTTTCATTCGTTGACTCCGGTCAAAGCCAGCAGAGTAAGCAGGATTCGTTTCAATCCCAAATCGCGGTTGGTGCAGTCGAACCATTCGCGCAAAGTGTGCGCGCCACCGCCATCGCCGCCGGCGCCAATGGTGGTGGCTTCTTTGCCCAGCGCCAGGGGAACGTTGGCGTCCGTGGAAGCCAGCCGCGGGATGGACTTGATGCGCAGATGATAATCCACCGCGCGGACGACCTTTAAGATCCGCGCTGATTCCGGCAGCTCCGCCGCCGGCCGGTCGCCGATGGATTCAATCGTAAACCGCACCTTGGGCTCGCCGGCGCGGAAGGGCAGCGGAACTTCCGTCCAGACTTCATTCACGCACTCACGCAGGCGGTCTTCCAGCTTATGCAGTTCGCGCATGGAAGCCGAGCGCAAATCCACGCGCGCCGTGGCGGTTTCCGGAATGGAGTTTACGGAGGTGCCGCCGTGCATCACGCCGATGTTGAACGTGGTCCGCGGCGACTCCGGCACCGTGCCTTCGCTGAAGCGGGTCAGCGCGCGCGCCAGCAGCAGCAGCGGGTTGGGCACGCCAAAGTCGCTCCAGGAGTGGCCGCCCGGCCCGCGGAAGGTGATCTCAAAACGGCGGCTGCCCAGCGCCTGGTTGACGTAGGTATCCGTGCCCGCGCCGTCCACCACCAGCAGGGACTGTATGGAATCTTTCCATGGCTGCGTGGAAAAAATGTGGCGCATGCCGCGCAAATTGCCTTCGCCCTCTTCGCCCACATTGCCGATGAAGGCCACGTTGGCCGCCAGCTCGAGCTGCGATCGCTTCAGCGCCGAGACCACCGCCAGGATGGCCACCATTCCCGCTGCATTGTCGCTGATGCCCGGCCCGTAAAGGCGATTGCCGTCTTCGCGCGTTTCCAGGCGCGTGCCCAGCGGAAACACCGTATCCAGGTGCGCGCTCAGGCCGATCATGGGTCCGGCATCAAGCTTGCGCAACAGGCCAAACACGTTGCCTAGCTCGTCACTGTGGACGTCTTCCAGCCCCAGCGCGGTGAAACGCTGCACCAGCCAAGCGCTGCGCGCGGCCTCGCCAAACGGAGGCGCGGCGATCTCCGTCAACTCGCGCTGCCAGCGCCGGAACTCCATCTCCTGGTTGTGCAGATAGAGCATGGCCGAGTGCACGGCGCGCATTTCCGCAATCCGCGCCACCTCCTGCTGCGGCAAAAGAGGAGCGTCGGTGTTGGAGGTTGTTGGGCGGCCGGGCATGGCTATGGAGAAATACTATACCGTGCGGTGTCGGAAGCTCTCGCGCAAAAAACAAGCGGCCCCGCTGGACAGGGCCGCCGCAATGCGAACGAAATCTTCAAGAGCTACTTCGGGCTGGTGGTGGTGGTGCTGCCGCCGCTGTTCTTCTTGCTCTTAGCGGCGTGGGTGCCTGCAGGCTGCTTTTTGCTGGCTGTCGTGGTCCTGGGAGGCAACGGTTGCGGGTTCAACGCCACCTTGCTCCCGGGCGAGGACGCGCTCTTGCTGGTAGCTGTAGTCTTCCTTGCTCCAGGGGGCAGCGGTTGCGGGTTCAATGCCACTTTGCTTCCAGGCGAGGCTTTGGTCGTACGAGGAGGCAACGGTTGTGGATTGAGAGACACTTTGCTCCCAGGTGATGTGGAGGTCTTTCTTGCGCCAGGAGGCAGCGGTTGCGGGTTCAAGGCCACCTTGCTTCCCGGTGATGCCTGTCTTCCGCCCGGTGATGACTGTCTTCCGTTCAGCTGCGCACCCGGAGGCTCGGGCTGAGGATTCAGCTTTACGCTGCTTTTCTTGGAATCAGGACTTGCGTTGCTTCCGCCGGATGCCGCCTGCGCGAACGCCAGGCTGCTGGCCAGCAAGGTCACGATCGCGACTGTTAATGCCTTTTTCATTTCCCATCCTTTGTGTGGACTCAAGATCACGCTGCCGTACCAGGGTGAAAACCCCTTGGCAATCGAAGATACGCGCAAATCTTAGCGAAATCTTTGGGTTGCCGCAATTGCCACTGGCGCGTTTTATCGTCCGCCGCTAGCCAAATTGTCCTTCGGCCCTTGCCCAATGTTGACATAGTCAATTTCATGAAAAAACCAACTGTCACTCTCTCTCCCGGGTTGATATGTGCGCACTACTTTTCTGCTCGGCATCCCGAAATGAACCGCCGTGATTTCAACCTCGACTTTACGAGGGATTAGTTGCATTTCTGATTTTCCAGGGATAGGTTCCATCATTAGGTCTGGGCTTCCCGCCCGGTCTAGTGATCGCAGATGCATGCTCCATTTTGCTGACTCTGGCAATTGGTTGATGGCAATTTCAGAGGACAAATGCAACTCGATATTGCTGTGGCGAAAGAAAGGCTGGCCTCCCCAAGCCCCGAGCCTACCGGATGCCGGTTCCACCCTCACAAATGCAGGAATGTTACAGTCATTCCGTAAATCCCCCATCTCGGAATTGTTGCCAAGCACCATTTCAATAGTTGACGAAATTGGCACAACCATTTGCCACGGAGACCACATTGCCCGTTCTCGTGAACACACGATTTCATTCCAGTCTTTTGAATCGATCTTGTCGGTGACGAAAGCTACATTAGCCACACCTCCAGTCTTTGGATATGTAATCTCTATTTTTTCAAAGTTTGAGAGAGTGATCTTGGCGTGCACTGAATCGAGGGGATTGGTTTCTGAGATGGTTTGTTTGAGAGCTCTCGCGGCGAGATCAATCCGGTTAATCGATCTTGTTGTTCCATCCTCCTGCTTCTGCAGCAGAGTGCTTAATCGAGGTGTAAGAGCTTCTACCAGTTCTTGATTTGAGGCCGCTAAGCGGCCCTGAAAGGCCCGATCCCCGTTCTTCGTTGCTATTTCTTTTAGTTTCTTATCAGCGTCATTCTCAACCAACGCACTGACGAGGGCAAGAAGACCCGATGCGATTAACAGATTTCTGTGGCGCCTACCTGGCTTCGTGAGAACTCGTCTCTCTTTATCGAAGGTTTCTCGGCCAAGGCTATGAAGGCTGATCCCCGAAGTAAGAGCAATGCCGATATACTTTAGCCACTGAGAAATTATTTTCAGGATTTCGGGCGGGATCGCCATCTGCCCCTCTAAAAAAGTAACTTTGTTGACGCTACCGTCTTTTTACATAGGTTTGACAGCTTACAATGACTGGAGGAATGCCGTAAAGCAACCCGTGTCAATGCCCCCAAAAAGAATTAGGGCGGGTGCCTACCTTTTCCACTCTGTTTATACGAGGCGGGCTTTTTGGCAATAGCCACCAAGCGTATTCCCGGATCAAAGGCGTCTGGACAAGAAAGAAGCGGCCCCGTTTGGCAGAGCCGCTTTCGATGAAAAACCTTGCAAGAAGTTATTTCGGAGGCGGCGTGGTGCTGGTGCTGCTCTTCTTGCTCTTCTTTCCGCCCTTGTGGCCTTTTTTGGTTTTGGTGGCCTTTTTGCCACTTGTGGCGGAGGCCGTAGTGGCCTTTTTGCCTGGTGCGGTCTTATCGCCGCTTGAGCCGGTGCCCGTCTGCGCAATAGCCAGGGCACTGCCCAGCAACATGGTGAATACAAACGTGAACAGCTTCTTCATGCTTTCTCCTTTAAAGGGAAGTTCAGATATGTAGGTACTAGAAACCGTTGCCAGGGAAAAAGTTTCGCCTGGTCAAAAGGCGCTTCAGAGCGGCTCTATTGGAATACGAGTTGCGGTTTTTGGCAAGAGCTACATGCGCTTGCTCCGCTCAAGTTTGTTGGAGCGAAAAAGAAGCGGCCCCGTTCGGCAGGGCCGCTTTCCATGAAAAAAACTTCCAGGAAGTTATTTCGGGGCCGGAGTGGTGGTGCCGCCGCTGCTCTTCTTGCTCTTCTTGCCGCCCTTCTTGCTGGCGGTTTTGGTTTTTGTGGCTTTCTTGCCCGAAGCGGCAGCGGTGGTCTTCTTGCCGCCCTTTTCGGTCTTGTCAGTGCCGCCGGTGGCCTGTGCAAAGGTCAGCGAAGCGCCGAGCAACATGGTTAATACAAACGCGAACAGCTTCTTCATGCTTTCTCCTTTAAAGGGAAGTTCAGAGTGTAATTTTGCAAACCCACATTGGACCCGATAGTTTCGCCGTCCGCGTAAACCGTTGATTCATCACGGTCTCAGGTCCCAGCTGGCGCATTCTGGCAGCAGGCGAGAATCTCTTCTTCGGTAAGGCACCGGTCTGACGCTTTGGCCCGCTGAAAAATGCGCTCCACCAGATCGTCAGCCGGAGGGACTCCCTTACGCTCCAGCCAGAAGATCACGTTTGACTTGCCGCTCATGGGGCCAATCTCAATGACTTGTTCCAGGCCGAAGTAATGAGAGGGTACACCGGAATACACGCTATTGGCCAGTTCAATGTCGCCTTTTTTGAATGCCTTAATGACCGCCGAGGCATGTACTCCCGTCGCTGTACGAAAGGCATCATCGCCCAGCACGGGATAGTTGCGCGGGATGGGAACGCCCGTGGCCCGCGACACGGCGAGGCAGTAGTCCTTGAGATGTGTGAGGTCCTGCTCCGCCCAGGGCGAAACGCCCATCAGCTTCAGGTTGACCAGCATCTGGTCCATCTGCGTGTTGCCTACGCGCTCGCCGATGCCCAGCGCGGTGGCGTGTACGCAGTCCGCGCCCGCCGCCAGAGCGGCCAGCGCATTGGCCACGCCCAAGCCGCGGTCGGAATGGCCGTGCCAATCCACGCGGACCTTTTTCCCCGAAGGCAGCGGCCCTGCAGGCCACACGATTTCATCCATCACAAAGTGAATCAGTGACCGGACGCCGGCGGGCGTGGCGTGTCCCACCGTGTCACAAATCACAATGGCCGTGGCCCCGCAGTTGATGGCCGTGCTGTACAGCCGCTTCACGGTTTCAGGGTCGCAGCGCGTGGTGTCTTCGGTCACGTACATCACTTCCAGACCCAACGAACGCGCGTACTTTACAGCTTTTTCCGTGGTCTGGAGAAGAAAGTCGTCAGTCCAGTTTTCCGTGTAACGGCGAATGGGACTGGAGCCGAGGAAGCACGCAACTTCAATGGCGATGCCGGCGCGCTGGGAAATCTCGGCGATCGGACGAATGTCATTCTCATGCGTGCGCGCGGCGCAGTTGGGCTTGATTCTCATCCGGCAATTGGCAATCTCTTTGGCCAGACGCTCCACGTCGGCCACCGCGCGCGGCCCGGCGCCCGGCAATCCGATATCCAGCGAATTGATTCCCAGGTCCTCCATCAGGTGGAGGATGGCCAGCTTGTCACCGATAGGCGGGTCTTTCACCGAAGGTGACTGCAGGCCATCGCGCAGGGTTTCATCGTTAAGCAGAACTCGCCCGGCAGGACTGAATTCAGGCCCGGACGCGGAGTTCCAGTCGTAGATCAGATGGGAGTGTTTGAGTGTCACTTTGTAAAATCTATTGCCCTTACGTGGCGATTTTACGCTAAAAGGGCTTGCGGCCTAGATAGGATTTTATGCTTTTTGACGCTCCACGAACACGGTTTGTTAAGTTTCCGGCAAACAGAAGTTCGATGAACCCCTGCATCTGCCGCCGGAACGCCGGCCCATAGCCGTACCACCACAGCTTTTTCATGCCCGGCATCTGGTCAGAATCCACATACTTGGGCCAGACCATCTCTTCCAGGCCAAAGCGGCCGTGGGTGCGGCCGATGCCGCTGGCTTTGATGCCGCCATGGGGCGCTTCGCTGATGCCGAAGCAGCAAATCACGTCGTTCACCATGACCGTTCCGGCGTGAATGCCGCGGGCCAGCGTTTCGCCGCGAGCCTTGTTGCGCGTCCATACGCTGGCCGCCAGGCCGAATTCCGAGTCATTCGCCAGCGCCACGGCTTCGTCGTCAGTCTTGAAGCTGCGCACCGGCAACACTGGACCAAAGGTCTCTTCGCGCATGATGTCCATGGAGTGCGTTACGTCAGCCAGCACCGTCGGGGCAAAGAAGCCTGGCCCGATCTGCGGCAGAGTCTTTCCTCCCGCCAGCAGCCGCGCTCCGTGGGCGATGGCGTCTTCCACGTGGGCTTGCACCGTCCGCAATTGCCGTTCATGGATCAGCGGCCCGATATCGCTGTTGGGGTCAGTGCCAGCGCCAGGACGAAGTTTGCCGGCTTTTTCTGCGCACGACTTCAAAAACGGTTCGTAGATGGATTCGTGCACGTAGCAGCGCTCCACCGACAAGCAAGTCTGCCCGGCGTTCATGAATGCGCCCCACACCGCCGCGCTCGACGCCACGTCAACGTCGGCGTCGTCCAGCACAATCATGGGATCTTTGCCGCCCAGTTCCAGCACCACGGGCAGCAGCCGCGCCGCCGCGGCTTGCGCCACTTTCTTCCCCGTCGCTACGCTGCCGGTGAAAACCATCTTGTCAATCTTGGATTGCAGCAGCGCGCTGCCCGCCGGGCCTTCGCCGGTGACCACCTGCAGCAGATCGCGGTCCAGGCCAGCTTCGCGCAGAAGCCGCTGCAACTCCAGCGAAGAAAACGGCGTGAACTCTGACGGCTTCAGCACCACCGCGTTGCCCGTGACCAGCGCCGTCAAGGTCTGCACCGAAGGCAGGCTGAACGGATAGTTCCACGGGCTGATGATGCCGATCACGCCGTAAGGCTCGCGCAGCAGCGTGCCGCGCTTGAGCTTCATGGCCAGGTTGGCGTGCGGAACGTGTTCCGGACGCAGGAAGTCTGCGGCGTTGTCGAGGAGATATTGCGCGCCGTCCAGCACCACCAGGATTTCCGTGGCGAGCGCTTCCGCCAGCGGCTTGCCGGCTTCGCGCGTGATGACCGCCGTCACCGCGTCTTTTTGATCGCATAAAAGCTGCTGAAAGCGGCGGACGATCTGCAGGCGTTCGCGGACGGGCGTTGTCGCCCAGCGGGCTTGCGCCGCGCGCGCGCGGTCCACGGCAGCGGCAATCTCCGCTTGCGTAAAGATGGGAACGGAGCCGATGGTTTCCCGCGTCGCGGGATTTAAGACGGGCAGTTGTGCGTGGGCCGGTTCAGCTTGAATAGCGCTCATATTGGGATTCCGTCAGTATTCTACGCTCACCAGAAACAAGCCGCTGGCCGGGGCCGTGGCCGCCGCGGCGGAGCGGTCACGCAGCTCCAGGATGCGGGTGAAATCTATTCCCGTTAGCGAGCCTTTGCCCACCATCAGAAAAGTCCCCACCAGGTTGCGCACCATGTGATGAAGAAATCCGTTGCCGCGGACGGTGTAGTGCAACTCGTCGCCTTGGCGCTGCCAGGTTGAAGAATAAATCGTCCGAACATTGTTCGCGGCCAAGCCTTCTTGCCCGCTTTCCGGGTCGATTCTTTTCTCCGGGGCTTTCTTCTCAGGATCCACGGCCGCGAACGAGGTGAAATCGTGCTGGCCCACCGCCAGGCCCGCGGCTTCGGTCATGCGGGCTTCATCCAGCGGGTAGGGATGGTGATAGACGTAGCGCGCCAGGAACGGGGGACAAATCTCGCCGCGATAAATCCGGTATTGATACGTCTTAGCTAGTGAGGACTTGCGCGCGTGGAATTCCGGCGGGACTTCTTCCGCGTTCAGCACGCGGATGGCGGACGGCAGCGCGTCATTCAGTGCTTTGGCCAGGTTCGCCGCCGGAATGGGAGACTCCAGCGCCACTGTGGCGACTTGCGCCAGCGCGTGGACGCCGGCGTCGGTGCGTCCCGAGCCCTGCGGCAGCGTCTTTTCGCCGGTCAACTGTTCGATAGCGGACAGCAAAGTCCCCTGAACCGTGGGACGATCAGGCTGGACCTGCCAGCCGGCGAAATCATGGCCGTCATAGGCGAGCGTCAATTTGAAATTACGCGGCAATTCCGTCTCCCCTGTTGGTTTTTGATGCTGCTATGCCGATATACTATCGGTTTGTGCCGGATGCGGCGCGTGCATTCGCGGGAACCAAACAGTGTATTGGCGCGTATCTAAGATGATTGTTGGTGACCGAAAAGGCAAAAATCCAGTCTGTATCTCATTAGTTCCAAAACTTTGGAGAAAAAGTAATGTCTGCAGCTTTAATCCGCAGTAATTTCCTTCGCAAGCTCGTTGCCGTGGTGTGCTTGTGCGCCTTTTCAGCTTCGGCCCAGCAGGCCAACACCGCCCTGTCCATGCAGCCGGCTCCGGCCGCGGCCGCGCAGAGTGGGAAGTCCATGCCGGACGCGCCGCAGGTCAAGCCCTTGCCGGAGCCCACCAACGTGGATTACTCCAGGCCCGTGCCTTTGCTTCCCAATCCGTTCGCGCGCTATATGCAGCGCACCGTGCCGCCCCCGGCGTTTACCAACGCGCCGAAGATGGAGCAGTTGATCAAGGATGGCAAACTGTTTCTCTCGCTCAATGACGCCATCGCCATTGCCCTGGCTGACAATCTGGACATCGCCGTGGCCCGCTACAATTTGCCCATCGCGGACACTGACATCCTGCGCACCAAGGCCGGCTCTTCATTCCTGGGCGTATCCACGGGCCTGGTCTCCAACACGCCGGGAGGGACCGGGAGCGGCATTACCGGCTCCAGCGGCACCGGCGCCGGAGGAACCACCGCGGGCTCCGGCGGTGCAGGAACGGGCGCTGGAGGCTTTGTCGGCTCCGCCAGCGGCGCGGGACCGCAGCCTGACAACTTTGACCCATCGCTGAGTACGCGTTTGCAATTCGAGCGCGCAAAGTCGCCCCAGGTTAGTACTGTTCTCACCGGAAGCGCAGTCTCGCAACAGAACACTACGGTTGCAGACTTTACCTACAGCCAGGGCTTTTCTCCGGGCACGGCGCTTTCCGTCGCCTACAACAACGTGCGGCAGGCTTCCAACAACCCCCTCAATTCCTTGAACCCGGTGTTGCAGTCCAGCTTTTCGGCTTCAGTGCGCCAGCACCTGCTCCAGGGATTTGGCCGCAGCCTGAACTTGCGCTTGATCCGCACTGCGCAAAACACCAAGAAGATTACCGAAGAAGGTTTCCGCGGGCAGGTGATCGCCACCGTCAGCACGGTGGAGAATATTTACTGGAACCTGGTCAACGCCTACGAAGACTACAAAGTGAAAGAGCGTTCCCTGGGGCTGGCTAAGAAGACCCTTTCCGACAACCAGAAGCAGGTGGAGATCGGCACCCTGGCGCCTCTGGATGTGGTCCGCGCGCAGAGCAGCGTAGCCACGGCCGAGCAGGCCCTGATC
This sequence comes from Terriglobia bacterium, assembly GCA_020072815.1. Taxonomy (NCBI): domain Bacteria; kingdom Pseudomonadati; phylum Acidobacteriota; class Terriglobia; species Terriglobia bacterium. The sequence continues at coordinate 146,769 of JAIQGE010000002.1, forward strand.
GCATCCAAAACCAATCTCCAGCTGCAGCAACTGTTCATCAAGAACGCGCTCACGCGCAGCTTGCCCAACGATTCTCCCGTGGTGCAGGCGGAAGTGATCCCCACGGACACGGTGCAGGTCCCTGACAAGGAAAACCTGCCGCCGGTAGAGGAGTTGGTAAGACTGGCGCTGGCCAACCGGCCTGATTACACGGGGCAAAAAATCAATTTGCTGAACAGCCAGCTTACCCTGAAGGGCACCAGGAACGGTCTGTTGCCGGTGGTGGACCTGATCGGCTTTTACGGTGCGTCGTCGCTGGCAGGCGTGCAGAATCCGCTGAGGACCTGCCCGCCCGCCGTAGTGCCTTCCGCAAGCAATCCCTGTCTTCTGCCGGGGACCTTCCCCGCCACCGGGCTGGGTGACGCGTTTTCCAACCTGTTCAATTCGACTGCGCCGGACAAAGGCGTGGCCATCAACATCAATATCCCGCTGGGCAATCGTGTGGCCCAGGCCACGCACGTTCGCGCGCAACTGGAGTACCGTCAGTCGCAATTGCTGCTGAAGAGCGTGGAGAACAACATTGCCATCAGCATCCGCAACGATGCTTTCAACGTGGAGAACAGCCGGGCCGCGGTGATCGCCGCCCAGACGGCCCGCGACCTTGCCGCCCAGACTCTGGACGCGGAGCAGAAAAAATACAACCTGGGAGCTTCCACTTATCTTAACGTCCTGCAGGACGAGCGTGATCTGGCCCAGAACGAATCCAACCTGGTCCAGGCCAAGATCAACTACGCCAAGGCCCGGGTGCAGCTCGATCAGGATACGGCACAAACTTTGGACCGCTACAACATCAAGATCGATGAAGCGGTGACCGGCGACATCAAGACCATTCCTAACGTGCCCGGTACCATGCCCAGCAAGACGGCCATGCAGGAGACCAACCCATCGTCCCCGAAGTAACGCAACAAAGTTAGAGCAGAACCGGCTAAGCAAGACCGCCCGGCTGGATGGGTTCCAGCCGGGTTTTCGTTTTCGATGGAGAGATTTCTCATAGATAAGTCGCGAGGGACTGGCAACCATCCACAATAGAACTCCGCTTGCATCTGGCCAGGGCTCTATCTTCCATGTATGAAAACCGCTCAACCTAGCGCCCATTTTCTTTTTGCGCTATATTTCGGAGCCTCGCGAATTCGCCAAAGGCCTTGTTCCTTGGGAAGCAGATGGAGGTATCAGCGATGCATCGTCCCCGTCAGTTGGCTGCGTTGGTCATTGTACTGGTCGTGGTTGGCCGCACTTCTTACGCGCAAAAGACCGGAGCGGATGACTGGCTGCCGGTCACCCCGCAGGACCTACAGATCAAGAATGTGCCGGGAAACTCCAATGCCTCCGCCTTGCAGCTCTATTTCAGCTATTTCAAGAACGACAATGAGAACTTCATCTCTGTCTACAAACGCATCAAGATATTGAACGACGCGGGCAAGAAATATGCGGATGTGGAAATTGAGATTGGCCCTGGCCAATCTCTGAAGACGGTGGCTGCGCGCACCATCCATCCTGATGGAGCCATTGTTGAATTCAAAGACAAGCCACTGGAAAAGACAGTTCTCAAGGCGCGCGGCGTAAAGTATGTCGCCAAGACGTTCACGCTGCCGGAAGTGACTGTGGGCAGCATCGTCGAGGTGCGCTGGACGATCAACCTGCCATTACGCACCGTTCAATCCATTTCCGCGTGGCCCGTCCAAGGGGATCTGTTTACCTTGAAAGAGACCCTGCGTTTCCGGCCATTCCAGGGCCTGGTCGTGGTCCCCACCGAATGGGCCAACCTCAGCCAAAAATCCCAAGTGTCCTATAGTTACTTGAACCAGGTGGACATGACTCCTCTCCAGAAAAAAGAAGGCAACGTGATGCAACTGGATCTGGAGAACGTCCCGGCGTTCTACTCGGAGGAGTACATGCCTCCGCATGACGACTACCGCCAGGTCGTCCTGTTCTATTACGGAGGCCGGGAGACGGCTTCGCCGGAGAAATACTGGGAAGAGTGGCGGCGGCTGGGCACGCAGTACATAGACAAGTTCATTGGGAATTTTCACGAAATCCGCGAACTGGCAGAGCAAACCATGGCAGGAGAGACCGATCCGGAAAAGAAACTGCGCAAGCTCTATGCTCGCGCGCAGCAGGTCAGAAACCTTTCCTTTGAGCGGGCACGCACCAGCACCGAATCCAAGAAGGAAGACCTCAAGACCAACAACAATGCTTTGGACGTGCTGCGGCACGGTTACGGAACGTCCTTTGACATCAGCGCATTGTTTGCGGGGATGGCGCGCGCCTTGGGCTTCGAAGCGTACCTTCTGGAAGCTTCAGACCGGGGAGACCGCTCGTTTAACCGGTTGGTGCTCTGGCTGGGCCAGATTAGTCACGATGTAGTTTTAATAAGGACCGGTGGAAAAGAAATTGTGTTGGACCCCGGCACCAGGCTTTGTCCTTTTGGCGCGCTGCGTTGGAGGAACAGTTCGGTTACGGCCTTGAGGCTCAGCCGGAATTACGATGCCTTCGCTACCACGCCCGCACCCGAGCCGTCGCGGACGCACCGCGTGGCCAAAATGCAACTTAGCGCTGACGGCACCCTGAAGGGCGAAATCACCATCGAACTAAGCGGTGAAGATGCGCTGGAGCACCGCCTGGAGGCGCTGGATACGGACGAAGCCGGGCGCCGCAAGAGTTGGGAAGATGAATTGAATGCCGGGTTGCCCAACGGCGCCACCGTGAAAATGGCGGATTCGCAGGGCTGGGACGCCACAGAAAGCCCGTTGACCGCGCGCTTCACCGTGGAGATTCCCAGCTATGCCTCCGTGGCGGGAAAGCGCCTGGTTGTGCCCGCGGTGCTCTTCTCCACTTTGCAGAAAAACATGTTCACGCATACCATGCGGCAGTATCCCATCGTTTTCCCCTATCCTTTTTCAGAATCCGACGAAGTAGCCATCCAGTTGCCCGATGGCTACACCGTGGAAGCGCCGCCTTACAGGCGCCGGGCCGGACTCGCCTACGCGGGCTACGAATTCAGCAGTGAGGTCCAGGGCCAGCAGCTTTCCTTGACTCGCAAATTGCGTCTGGAAGGCCTGTCTTTCCCGCCGGAAAAATATCCTGAGCTGAAAGGATTCTTTGGCGTTGTCCAGGGTGGCGATGAGAGTCAGGCTGTCCTGCGGCCGCAGGAAGCAGCCAGTCCTGAGAAATCTGAAAACTGACTAATGCAACGGCGCCCACTGGAGACCCGGCTTCGCGATTCAACTGGTCGCCGTTACCACACCGCTAGTACCGCAACCTATCAATCATTCCGATGGCCGTAACTACTGGTCTAACCGGTTCATATCTATCAGCTATTTTCAACTTATGGTCAAAGCCTGCTTTTTGATATATAGTACGGCGCAAAGACACCCCCTGATTTGCTTCTCCTAGAGTTCAGCATACCCTGAGGTGAAGTTGATGAGAGTTTTGCGCCCATTTGTATATATCGGATGCCTGCTGTCCTGCGCAGTTGGTTGGGGACAAAAGACTGACTGGCTTCCCGTCACTCCGCGGGATCTGCAGATCAAGGAAGTACCCGGCAATCCCGGAGCACCGGCCATTCAGCTTTATTACTTCCAGGACATTGACGACTCCGCCGCTAACAACGAGTCGGAGCGGGTTTACCGGCGCATCAAGATCCTGACGGAAAAAGGCAACAAGTACGCGGACGTTGAAATTGTTGTGCCGCCGGGCTGCCACGTGCAGGAAGTGAAGGCGCGCACTATCCATCCTGACGGCAAGACCATTGACTTTACCGGCAAGCCTTTTGACAAGGTGTTGGTCAAAGGCAACGGCTTCAAATTCATGGGAAAAGCCTTCACCCTGCCGGAAGTCACTCCAGGCAGCATTGTCGAGTACCGGTACAAACTGGACTATCCGCCGAATGAGCTGCCCTTCCACGAATGGGCGGTGCAGCACGAACTCTACACGGTGAAGGAAGACTTCCGCATCCGCGCCTACACCGGGCGCCTGGTCGGCGAGGAAGGGTCCGGGCTCTCCCTTTCCAGCCATCTGCCCAGCAGCATCAGGCCGCAGAGAAAAGGCGAGGGGTTTGAGTTGACGGCCCAGGACGTGCCGCCTTTTGAAGCTGAGCCCTTCATGCCTCCCGAGGCTTCTTACATCTACCGTGTGAGCTTCTTTTACGGCGGGCAGGAACTCCGGACTGCAGAGACGTTCTGGCAACATGTCGGCAACCGCTGGAATGATCAGTCTGAAGCCTTCATCGGCAACCGGAAAGAAGCGCGTGAGGCCGCGACGGCGGCGATCGGCAGCGCAACCGATCCGGAAAAGAAATTGCGGGCACTGTACGCCCGCGCACAACAAATCAGGAACCTGAGTTACGAACGCGGCCGCACGGAAGAGGAACAGAAGAAAGAAAGTCTGAAGCCCAACCAGAACGTTGCGGACGTGCTGACGCGCGGTTATGGCTATCGCGACGACATCACGCGGACGTTCATCGCCATGGCCCGCGCCGCCGGCTTTACCGCGTCTTTGGTCCGCGTGAGCAACCGCAGCGAGAGGTTCTTTGACAAGAACACCATGTCCCGCCGCCAGCTTGATGCGGAGATCGCCCAGGTAAGCCTCAACGGCCGCGACGTCCTGCTCGATCCCGGAACAAGGTTTTGTCCCTTTGGCCTGCTGCGCTGGATCAGGACGTCCACCAAAGCCATGCGCGTAACCAAGGGTGGAGGCGAGATGTTTGAGACCCCCGGCGCCCCGCAAGACCAGGCGGTGATTGAGCGCACCACCCAGGCGTCACTGGACGATGATGGTGCTCTCCAAGCTGAAATCAAAGTTGTGTACAAGGGATCGGAAGCCCTGGAGCGCCGTCTGGAAGCAACCGAGACCGACGATGCGGGACGAAAGAAGAACCTGGAAGATGAAGTCAAGAAGTGGCTGCCTCCCGGAGCTGTGGCCAAGGTGAAAGAAGTGAAAGCCTGGGAAGGGACCGAAGAGCCGCTGGAAGCCAGCTTCACGGTGACCGTACCCAGCTACGCTTCTGTGGCCGGCAAACGGTTGCTGGTGCCGGTGAGCCTGTTCCAGCCCCGGCAGAAGAATGCGTTTAAGACCCAGGAGCGCAAGTATCCTGTCTATTTCCCCTACGCGTTTGCAGAAGACGACACTACCACCATCAAAGTCCCAGCCGGATATTCGGTGGAAACTGCGCTCCAGTCGCATCAAGCCAGCCTGCCGGCCGCTGTCTATCAAAATCATGTTGAGCTGAGCGGCGCACAATTGGTGTCCCACCGTGTGCTGCAGGTGAACGGGATCTATTTCCGCGCGGACCAGTACTCTGACGTGCGCAACTTCTTCAGCCAGGTCCAACTGGGGGATGAACAGCAAGCGGTATTCCAGGGAGGCAGCGTCCATGCACAAAAAGAAAATTAACTTCGCCATCGTTCTGTTCGTCCTGCTGCTTCCCCTGGCTGCCAACGCCGGCGTGCCAGACTGGCTGCGCAACGCGGCCCAGCAGCCGGTGAAGAAATACGCTGACGACGTGAACGCCGTTGTGCTCCTGGATGAAACCGAAACCACGGTGAAAGACAGCGGCGAAACCGTGACGCACGTGCGCCAGGTGATCAAGGTGCTTCGCCCGGAAGGACGCAGCTCGGCGTTCCAACCCGTGCCCTTTGACGACGAGACCAAGCTGGGCTACTTCAAAGGCTGGAGCATCAACGCCAAAGGCCAGGAGTACGAAGCCAAGAAGGACGACGTGATAGAAGTCTCCGGCGGCGAAGGGTACGAGATCTATTCGGACACCAAAGTCAAGGTAATGCGGATCCCCGGCGTGGACGTGGGGACCGTAGTCGGGGTGGAATACGAACAGAAGCGCCATCCTTATACCTTCGAAGAGCACTGGTTCTTTCAGGACAGAATACCGGTCGAACACGCGCGCTATGTTCTGCATCTGCCGCCGAGTTGGGAATATCGCGCTGCGTGGCTCCACTATCCCGAAAAAGCCGCGCAAGGAGGGAACGGGACGTACGTTTGGGACTTGACTGATCTTCCTCGCGTTGAAAGGGAAGTGGAAGCGCCAAAATTCCGGGCGCTGGCAGGCCAACTCATCGTCACTTTCTTTTCCGAAAAGACCAGGGGCCGGACCTATGCCAACTGGAACGATTACGCAGCCTGGCAATACCAATTGACGGTGCCGATGCGCGAAGCATCTCCCGCGCTGCAGCAGAAAGTCCTGGAATTGGCTCCTGCTGCCATGCCTACGCTCGACCGCATCAAGGCCCTGGCGCGGTTTGCGCAGCGGGACGTTCGCTATGCGGCCATCGAGATCGGCATCGGAGGTCATCAGCCGCATGCCGCCAGCCAGGTTTTCAGCAACCGGTACGGCGATTGCAAAGACAAGGCCAACTTGCTGAGTACCATGCTGGCGCAAATCGGCGTGAAATCGTACTACTTCCTGATCCATACGGACCGCGGGATTTATTCGGAGAAGTCCCCGCCGACGATCGGCTTCAACCATGCCATCCTGGCCATTCAGTTGCCGCCGGCCAGCTTCCGCGAAGGCATGCCCGCGGTGTACGAGCATCCTAAACTCGGCCATCTGTTGATCTTTGATCCCACTTCCACCGTGGTCCCCTTCGGGCAGATTCCTTCTTATGAGCAGGACAACTACGGATTGCTGGTGAGCGACCAAGGCGGTGAGTTGATTCACCTGCCGGTCAGCGCCCCGGACATGAACCGGATTACGCGCACCGCCAAACTCACCTTGCAGGCCGACGGCTCCATCAAAGGAGAGGTGCAGGAAATCCGCACGGGCAACGAGGCGGCCCTGGGCCGGTATGCCTTTGAGCATCAGACGTCGGCCGACCGCAGGAAAATCCTGGAGCGTTTTCTCGGCAGAATGATGGGCAACTTCCAGTTGGACACCGTGGACGCCGAAAACCTGGACGACATTGATAAGGACTTGATCATCCGCTACAAGTTCACGGCCGAACACTATGCCAAGAACGCCGGAGCGCTGCTGCTGGTGCGTCCGCGGGTGCTGGGAGAAAAGCTGGGGGCGCTGGATATGACCAAGCCCCGCCACTACCCTTACTCCTTTGACGTGCCCACGCTGCAAACCGATACTTTTGAGTTCAACCTGCCGGAAGGCTACAAGATTGACGAGTTGCCGGAAGCGGCCAAAGCGAACTTTCCTTTCGCCGATTACAGCAGCAAGTTCGAAAACACCGGTACCCAGCTCAAGTACAGCCGCGAGTACAAGATCAAGTCCACCGTGGTCCCGGCGGAGAAGATCAGCGAAGTGGGCAAGTTCTTTCATCAGATCAATCAGGATGAGAGGAACATGGCGGTATTGAAGCGGGCCAACTGAATCGAAAGGTGAACTGCATGCGCTGGCTTTTCTGCGCGGTTTTGATCGCCGGCCTGGCCGCGCCCTGTGTGGCTTCCGGCCCGGGGGAAGAGTTTCTTCCCATCAACCCGCAAGAACTTCAGATGACGGAATTCAAGCCCGTCCCCGGCGCCGCGGCCGTCCTGCTGTACTACGCCAACCAGATTGACGACCAGGAACACTCAGAGTTTTTTTACTCGCGCATCAAGATCTTTTCCGACGGCGGCAAGCGCCACGCCAACGTGGAAATTCCCATGGTGGAGAAGACCGGAATCATGGACCTCTCCGCGCGGACCATCCATCCCGACGGGACCATCATTGCGATGACCGAGCAGCCGTTTGAAAAGACCGTGTTCCGGGTAAAGGGGGTGCGCGTCCGGGTGCAGGCCTTCACTCTGCCGCAGGTCACCGCCGGCAGCATCATCGAATACAAATACAAACTGCATTACGGCGACAAAGGGTTGCGGCATCACAATTGGACCGTGCAGCACGATATGTTCACCGTCAAGGCCCACTTTCGGTTTCGTTATGACAAACAGTGGGCCGTGCGCTGGCTGCCCACTGCTGGCCTGGACAAGAGCCCTGACCATGACATGAAAGACCGCGTTTTTCAGATGGACGTGGAAAACGTGCCGGCATTTGAAGCCGAAGAGCACATGCCTCCGGAAGACAGTTACAAGCTCAAAGTCAGGTTCTTTTACACCTCGCCCTACATGAGTTCGCCTTCGTCATTCTGGTCGGAGAGAGGGCGGGTGTTTTCTCTGTATATCGAGGGCTTCCTGGGCAACCACAAGGAAATCAAGGAAATCAGAAAGGCCGCGGATGACGCGATAGGGGCGGAGACAGACCCGGAAAAGAAACTGCGCAAGCTCTACGCGCGCGCGCAGGAAATAAGAAACCTGTCTTACGAACGAAGGCGGACCGAGAAAGAACAGAAACAAGAAGACTTAAAAGCCCCCAAGAACGTTGAGGACGTGCTCAAGCATGGCTACGGCAGCCGCAATGACATTACGCGGCTGTTTGTGGCTCTGGCCCGCGCTGGCGGACTCACCGCCTCGGTGGTGTTTGTCTCCAGCCGCGAATCCCAGCTCTTTGACCGGGAAGTGCTCTCCTTCGGCCAGTTGGATTCGGAAATCGCGCTGGTAAGACTCAACGGCAAATCAATCTTTCTGGACCCCGGTACCCGCTTCTGTCCCTACGGGCTGCTGCGCTGGATGCGAACCGGCACCGCGGCCATGGACATGCGCGATCCTGGCCCGCTGTTCAACACGCCCGGCGCCAGCCAGGATGAAGCCCCTATGTTCCGGTCCGCCAACCTCACGCTCAGTCCTGAAGGCGCCCTCAAAGGCGAGCTACGCGTTGAGTTTGGAGGCGCCGAATCACTGGAGCGCCGGCTCTCTGCTTTGGAGACGGATGATGCCGGGCGAAAAAAGGAAATGGAAGAAGAAGTCAAGACATGGCTCCCCATCCACGCCAAAGTGGACATGACCGATTCCGCGGCGTGGGACAAGGAAAACGAACCGCTCACCGCCATCTTCAATATTGAAGTGCCGGAATTCGCGTCCGCGGCCGGTAAGCGCCTGCTGGTGCCTTCCGCTTTGTTCCAGTCCAACCGCACCGGCTTCCTGAAGTCCGGGACGCGCAAGTACCCGGTGTACATGCGCTACGCGTTTAGCGAGCATGACGAAATCTTTATCGAGGTCCCGGAAGGCTATACGGCGGAGAGCCTGGCTTCCGCGCAGGCCGCCAAAACCACCTACGCCAGCTATAAAAGCCAATCCAGCATGGAGGGCAAGCGGCTCCACGTGGACCGTTCCTTGCTGTTCAACGGCGTGTTCTTCCAGCCCGACCGTTACAACGACCTGCGCGATTTCTTCGGCAAAGTGCGGGCAGGCGACGAATCGCAGAGTGTCTTGCGCCAGGGTGCAACCGCTGAAGCTCAAAAAAGTAATTAACGGCGCGGTGCGGTTTGCTTCAAAAGTGAGACCACGCTGGTGACGCAAAGAGCGCTGGTGCTGGGTGGCACCTATTTTGCTCTTCCCCACTATCCGGAGTTGAAGGATTTTTTTGCCAAAGTGCAGGCCGGCGACGAATCGCAGAGCGTGCTGCGCCAGGGAGCAACCAGCGCGCAGAAAGCCAACTGATGCCTGCGTGCCGTCTAAAGGTTACTTGCTCACGCCTTTTCTCATCTTCTATGATGAACAGGCGGCCCAAAGTCACGGCCGAGGCGGTCAACAAGCTCAAATATGGCAGATCAATCCAAGAAGAAACCTGAGACCGGCATCGCGGAAAGCCCCATCGCGGAAATATTTGAGGGGCGGCATCCCGCGGTTTCCGAAAAGCACTGGGCGGAAACCACGCTGGCCAAGTCTCTGGACAAGAACCCGGAAAAGCCGATTGGCGCGTCCACCGGCGTCAACCTGGACGAAAACGGAACGGCGCGCTTTACCACCATCAGCGGGATGCCCATCCGTCGCCTGTACACCCAGGCGGACCTGCCCGATGACTGGAACTATGAAAAGCACCTGAATTATCCCGGCCAGCCGCCGTACACGCGCGGCATCCACTCCAGCGGCTACCGCGGCCGGCTTTGGACCATGCGCCAGTTCTCCGGCTTCGCCTCGCCGGAAGAGACCAACGAACGCTACAAATATCTGCTGGCCAGCGGCGGCGGCGGGCTGTCGGTGGCGTTCGATCTGCCGACCCTGATGGGCTATGACTCTGACCATCCGGCCAGCGAAGGCGAGGTGGGCAAGTGCGGCGTGGCCATTGATTCGCTGGAAGACATGGAAATTTTGTTCAGCGGCATTGACCTGGAGAAGACCACGGTCAGCATGACCATCAATTCCCCGGCGTCGGTGCTGTGGGCGATGTATTTGGTGGTCGCGGAAAAACAGGGCGCGGACTGGAAGAAAATCTCCGGCACCACGCAAAACGATATTCTGAAAGAGTACATCGCGCAGAAGGAATACATTTATCCGCCGGCGCCTTCGATGCGCCTGGTGATTGATACGTTTGAATTTGGTTCCAAGTTCACGCCCAAGTTCAATACCATCTCCATCAGCGGATACCACATTCGTGAAGCCGGCTCCACCGCGCTGCAGGAACTGGCCTTCACCATCTATGACGGCGTGGAATACGTGGAGTGGGCGCGCCGCCGCGGCCTGGACGTGGACGAATTCGGCCCGCGCCTCAGCTTCTTCTTCAACTCACACAACGATTTCTTCGAAGAGATTGCCAAGTTCCGCGCTTCGCGCAAGATCTGGTATCGGCTGATGAAAGACCGCTTCAAGGCCGAGAACCAACGCACGTGGCTAATGCGGTTTCACACCCAGACTGCCGGCGTGTCGCTGACGGCGCAGCAGCCTTTGAACAACATTGCCCGCGTAGGCATACAGGCCCTGGCAGCGGTCCTGGGCGGAACGCAGTCCCTGCACACCGATTCCTTTGACGAAGCCCTGGCCTTGCCCACCGAGGAAGCCGCGCGCATCGCGCTACGCACGCAGCAGATCATCGCGTATGAATCGGGCGTCGCGCAGACGGTGGACCCGCTTGCCGGGTCCTACTTCGTGGAAAAGCTCACGCTGGACATGGAGAAGGGCGCCTTCGACTACTTTGACAAGCTGGACGCCATGGGCGGCATGGTCAAAGCCATTGAGAACGGCTATCCGCAGAAAGAGATTGCTGAGGCCTCTTACCAGTTCCAGCGCGCCGTGGAAGCTAAAGAGAAAATCATCGTGGGCTCCAATGAATTCGTGATCGAAGAGAAGCAGCCGGAGACCCTGTACATCGGCGAATCGGTGGCGGTGCAGCAGACGAAGAAACTAAAAGCTCTGCGCGCGCGCCGCGACAACGCGGCCGTGGAGCGCTGCCTGGACGCCCTGAAGCGCGCCGCCGCGCATGAGCCCCAAGTCCGCACGGACGGCCACATCAGTGACGCCAACACCATGCCGTTCATCATTGACTGCGTCCGAGGGTATGCGACGGTCGGCGAGATTTGCCAGGCGCTAAGGGAAGTGTATGGAACGTATGAAGAGGTGAGCATCACGTAATCGCCGAGATCGCCGAGATCGCCGAGATCGCACGGAATCGCTCGTGATCCGAGATCGCACCCCACCGGCAGTTCAGGGTTTGATAGACAGCGTTAGGTTGCGAATCATTGATGGTGCGCCTTTCCGATTACGGCGATTCCGGCGATCACGCGCGATTCCGGCGATGTCTGAACACGGCCCACTGCTCCGTCCCTTTGATTTTCTGCAGCCAATCACTCTCCGCCAGCAGCTTTTCCGATTCCGGCGAGCGGTACGCGATGAACACCGGTCTCGGGCTGGCCTGCCATGATTTCCGCAAATTTGTGAGCACTGCGGCGAACACGGCTTCAGGAAAAGGGTTGAACAGGTAAACCACCAGCGGGCCTTCCGGAAATTCGAACTCGCGGGCATCCATGCACGCGCTTTGGATTTGCGGAGCCAACGGTTCGCTGGCCGCAAACTTGCGAATGTTTTCCTCCGCCACGCGATGCAGTTCCGGCAGGAATTCCACTCCAATGATTCTTCGGAATCCGTAAGCCGCCGCCAGCAGCAGCGCCCGGCCTTTGCCGGAGCCTAGGTCCACAAACGTGAAGTCCGCGAACTGTATGGGCAGGGCCTGCATGATTTGCTCAAACAGCCACGGTTCAATGGCGAAGTATGGAGTCGCGGTAAAGGCCGTCAAGAACCGCGTGGCAAAGCTGAGGTTGGAGCGAGTGGTGTCCACGGCGTGTTCAAAGTCGTAATCAAGATCGTCAAAGCGCAGGCGGCGGCGCGCGGGCAACCCGCCGAGCAACGTCGAGCCGAAGGCGAATGTGGCGCTCGATAGCGTCCTGAGAGTGCCATGCTGCTGCGCATGATCTCTCCACAAGCGCCCGAATGTTCGGGCGAAGTTGTTCTCAGCCGTTTCGCCGGCAGCGGCAGACGCCGTGCTTGGATTAGAATCAGCATCCATGAAAAAGGCAGTTGATCATCTCAAGAATTCAGACGCAATTCTAGCTTCAATCATCGAACGTGTTGGTCCGCCGAAACTGGCCTATCGCGAACCATCGTTTGAAGCACTGGCGCGGGCCATTGTCAACCAGCAACTCAGCACCAAGGCCGCGCGCACCATCTACGGGCGTTTGATAGAAGCGGCTGGCGGCACAATTACACCAGAGGCCATCCAAAGCCTGAGCGTCGGCGAGATGCGGCGGGCGGGCTTGTCCAAGCAGAAAACCGGTTACATACGCGATCTGGCGGAGCACGTGCTGAGCGGCAAAGTGGATTTCGCGCAACTGCATGCCATGGGCGACGAAGAAGTGATCGTCGCGCTGACCGGCATCAAAGGCATTGGCGAGTGGACGGCGCACATGTTCCTGCTGTTCGCCTTGCGCCGGCCCAACGTCTTGCCGGTGGGCGACCTGGGCGTGCGTATCGCCATACAGCGCCTGTATCGCAAAAGAAAGCTGCCGGCGGCGAAAGAGATCCACAAGCTGGCCAAAGGCTGGCATCCGTATTGCAGCTTTGCCGCGTGGTATTTGTGGCGAAGTTTGGAGCTGAAGGAATCGCCGGAATCGCCGAAATTGCCAAAATCGCCGAAATTCAAGAAACAAGCCCGAATCGCGCGACCAAGATAGAGGCCGATGATGAAAAGTTAGTGTTCAGGTATTTGCCTTTCAATTTTGGCAGTTACCCGATTTTGGCAATTCTGGCAATTCTCCGTGCCTCCGTGCCTCCGTGGTGGATTTTCTGCTTCTGATAAAATCAACCCTAGTGGCAAATGACCGCAAAATCCGCGTGCTTGTCGCCAAGCCTGGGCTGGACGGCCACGACCGTGGCGCCAAGGTCATTGCCCGGGCGCTACGCGACGCCGGCATGGAGGTCATCTACACCGGGCTGCGCCAGACGCCGGAGATGATCGTCAACTCCGCGTTGCAGGAAGATGTGGACGTGATTGGTCTTTCCATTCTCTCCGGCGCCCACAACGCGATTGTGCCGCGGGTCTCCGAAATGCTGCGCCAGCACAAGATGGACGACGTGCTGCTCCTGGTGGGCGGGATCATCCCGGAGCAGGATTTTGCCGCGATGAAAAAAGCCGGCGTGGCCGGCATCTTCAATCCCGGCACGCCCATGGACGAGATTGCCGAGTTCATCCGCAAGAACGTGAAACCGCGCGGCATTCCAGCATAGCTGCGATTCGAGCCTTCCTTTTAATGGCGCTCCGCTCCGCTGCGCGCCCGCCTACGGCAATTTGGAGTTGTTTTTGTTGCCTGTCGGCACGACTTCGCAGGTCGTCGTTCGCTGCGCTCGCTTCGTCCTAGGCGCTCAAGTCGTGCCCTGACACTTGTCTCGTTCTGGCAGCGTGGGTACTTTCGTTCACCGGTTTCTGCATCTTTCTTGCGGCAAATCAAATATACTTAAAGCTGTTCATTCCCATGAGCAAGCTGGAAGAGATCCTGTCCGCAACGCGGCAGCGCGTGTCCCATAGCAAAGCAGGGGCGGACTTGCGCGCGCTGGAGAAGGCGGCCGCGGACCACGCGCCGCGCGGGTTTCGCAAGCGCCTGCTGGCCATGTCCCAACTGGGCCCGGCGGTAATTGCGGAACTCAAGAAAGCTTCGCCCTCCAAGGGCGTCATCCGCGGCACTTTTCCTGTGGGGATTCTGGCCAATCAACTGGCGCGCAGCGGCGCGTCGGCCCTTTCCGTGCTCACCGATGAACAGTTCTTCCAAGGTTCGCTGGCCAATCTGCTGGAAGCTTCCGCGGCCACCAACCTGCCCTGCCTGCGCAAAGATTTTATCGTGGACGAATTTCAGGTCCTGGAAGCGCGCGCCAGCCACGCGGACGCCATCCTTCTGATCATGGCCGCGCTGGATGACGCTACCTTCACCCGCCTGCTGGACTATTCGCGCGGCCTGGAACTGGACGCGCTGTGTGAAGTCCACAATTTGGACGAGCTGAAGCGCGCGCTGGAAGGCGGCGCGGACATCATCGGCGTGAACAGCCGCGACCTCACCACATTCCACGTGAACCTGGATACGGTGGTGGAACTGGCCGGCAGCATCCCCAATCACGTGCTGCGCGTGGCGGAAAGCGGGATTGATCGGGGCGCGGAAATCCGCGAGCTGCACGCCGCCGGCTACCAGGCGTTCCTGATTGGCGAAGCGCTGATGCGCGCGGACGATCCCGGCAAGAAGCTGGAGCTGCTTTTGCAGGAAGCTGGATGGTATTCAGAGTCTCCCTCGGCGTCCGCCAACTGGCGCGGCATAGTCCAATAGGGCGGGTCCAATTCCCAAACCATCATGCACACCTGGATCAAATTCTGTGGCACCACTTCTTTGGAAGATGCGCAGGCTTCGGTAGAGGCCGGCGCCGACGCGCTGGGTTTCATCTTTGCGCCCAGCAAGCGCCGCATCACGCCGGAGAAGGCGCGCGCCATCGTGGACCGTCTGCCGCGCGAGATCCGGAAAGTGGGCGTGTTCATGAACGAATCCGCCGCACAGATCCAGGCGATTATCAAGGAAGCGGGCCTGACCCTGGTACAGTTGCATGGCGACGAGCCGCCGGAGTTTGTGCTGGCGCTGCGCGAACAGATCGGCGTGATCAAGACCATTCTGGTGAACAGCAGTCTGGAAGACCGTTTCGCGCAGTATTTCGGCCATCGCGAATGCGCTGATCACATCCTGCTGGATTCGGGCGCGGGCAGCGGCTTGACGTTTGACTGGCTCGCCGTGCGGGCGCGCGTGAATGGCTACAACGCGCGGCTGATTGTGGCCGGCGGATTGACGCCGCACAACGTCGGCATTGCGATGCACGCGCTCCATCCCTGGGGCGTGGACGTGGTGACGGGCATTGAGTCCGAGCCGGGACGCAAGGACCCGGCCAAGATGAAGGCGTTCGTGGCAGCGGTGCGAAAGGCAGAACGGCTGTAAGAGGAACAGCAAGGAGGAACCATGGCGAGCGCAGCACGCAAGGTCAAGCCCGTGGCCGGACGATTCGGTCCCTACGGCGGGCGCTACGTCCCCGAGACGCTGATGGCCGCGCTGGAAGAACTGGAGCGCGAATACGAACGCGCGCGCCGCGACAAGAAGTTTCAAGCTGAATTTGCCCGCCTGCTCAAAGACTATGCCGGACGTCCCACGCCGCTGTTTCACGCTCGCCGCCTGAGCCAGCAACTGGGCGGCGCCAAAATTTATCTCAAGCGTGAAGACCTGCTGCATACCGGAGCGCACAAGATCAACAACTGCCTAGGCCAGGCATTGCTCGCGCAACGCATGGGCAAGAAGCGCATCATCGCTGAGACCGGGGCGGGCCAGCACGGCGTGGCCACCGCCACGGTCTGCGCTCTGTTCGGGTACGAGTGTGTGGTGTACATGGGCACGGAAGACATGCGCCGGCAGGAGCTGAACGTTTTCCGCATGCGGCTGCTGGGAGCCGAGGTCTGCGGCGTGGATTCCGGATCTAAGACGCTGAAAGACGCTATCAATGAAGCCATGCGCGATTGGGTGACCAACGTGCGGACGACGCATTATCTGCTGGGCAGCGTGCTGGGAGCGCACCCGTATCCCACCATGGTGCGGGATTTTCATTCGGTCATCGGACGGGAAGCGCGCGCGCAAATTCTGAAAACGGAAGGCAAGCTGCCTACCGCGATCATCGCCTGCGTGGGCGGAGGATCGAATTCCATTGGCATCTTCCACCAGTTCATCGGCGACAAGCGCGTCAAGCTGATTGGCGTGGAGGCTGGCGGACGCGGCGAGCGATTGGGTGAACACGCGGCGCGTTTTCGCGGCGGGATGCCGGGCGTGCTGCAAGGAACTTTTTCTTACGTGTTGCAGGACGAAGCCGGCCAGATTGCGGCCACGCACTCGGTGTCCGCTGGACTCGACTATCCTTCCATCGGTCCGGAACATGCCGCGCTTGCGGATTCCGGCCGCGCTGAGTATCTAGCGGCGTCCGATGAAGAGGCCCTGGAAGCGTGCAGCCGGCTGGCAAAGACCGAAGGCATTATCCCGGCGCTGGAGTCGGCGCACGCGGTGGCGGAGTGCATCAAGCGCGCGCCGAAAATGAAGAAGTCAGACGTGCTCATCGTGAATATCTCAGGACGCGGAGACAAGGACATTGGGATCTTGAGGGAGAATTTGAAGATTGGGTGATCGGGAAGAAATCGCCGTGATCGCGCGTGATCGCCGACATCGCGCGAGATCGGAAAACAAACATCCACCACGGAGACACGGAGTCACGGAGAAAGCAAGAAATGGGAAAGAGCCAAAGATGAAGAGCCGCCTCCAGTTTGCGAAAAAGCCAGGTCTGGTCGTGTACGTGACCTGCGGGGACCCAGACATCGCCACGACGCACGCGATCATCCTCTCGGCCATTAGCGCCGGCGCGGACGTGATCGAGTTGGGCGTGCCCTTCAGTGATCCTCTGGCCGATGGGCCGGTGATCCAACGGGCCAGTGAACGCGCGCTGAAGCATGGAACGTCTTTGCGAGATGTTTTGCATCTGGCGGCGGAAATCCGCAAAGAATCGGATGCCGGGTTGGTCATTTTTTCTTACTTGAATCCAGTGCTCCGCATGGGGATGGAGCGATTTTGCGACGAATCGGCCAAAGCCGGTGTGGACGGCGCTCTTCTCACCGACCTCACGCTGGAAGAAGCCGATGACTATCGCCGACAAATGGCCGCCCGCGGTCTGGACACCATCTTTCTGGCGGCTCCCACCAGTCCGGACGCGCGCTTGAAGAAGATCGCCCAGGCCAGCCGGGGATTTGTGTATGCCGTTTCCCGCACCGGAGTGACCGGCACGCAAAAACAATTGGCCGGCGACGCCAGCGCGTTGGTGAAACGCATCCGCAAGTACACCAAGCTGCCGGTCGCGGTGGGCTTTGGCATCTCCACCGGCGAGCAGTTTGCCCAGGTGGGCGCATTTGCCGACGCCGCGGTGGTGGGCAGCGCGATTGTGCAGGCGGTCGAGCAGAATCCGGGGCGTGAGCCGCAGGCCGTGGCCGAGTTGATCCGCTCGTTGAAGAGTGGCGCGTAGCCGCCGACAGTCGAGAGCCCCTCTTCACAAAGTTAACATCGTTAAGTTATTCTTTATAGATACCAATTTCATTAAGTTTTTTATCGTATGGTAAGCCCGTTATACGGAAGGCGGAAGCCATGGATATCGCCGATTGGCGCAAGAAAATTGATGAACTGGACCGGCAACTGGTCGAACTGCTGAACCAGCGGGCACAGGCGGCCCATGAGATCGGCAAGCTGAAGCGCAACACGCGCATGCCCATCTATGAGCCGGACCGCGAGAAGATCATCTTTGACAACGTCTGCAGGACCAACCGCGGCCCGCTGCCGGACAGCGAATTGCGCCAGGTGTTCGAGCGCATTATTGACGTGATGCGCAACATTCAGCGAGAAGAGATTGTTCCCAAGGAACGGTCCGTGCCGGAGGCGAGCACGGAATTTGATCTGGAAGTGAACGATTGAAGAATCGCCGAGATCGCAGCGACATCGCGTGACACCGCCGAAATCGGGACTAGGAACATCTCACCACGGAGGCACGGAGACACGGAGAAGGGCAAAGCGGTCGCCGGAATAAGAATCGCCGCGCCACTATCAGCACACCGAACCGGAGGGCTCAGCACGAACGGAGCGTACAGCAGCACTAGCTGCCACAGGAAATCATGATTGTAGCAATGCAAGAACAGGCAAGCGAAGAGCAGATCCAGCAGGTGATTGAACGCCTGGTGGACATGGGCTTTGAAGTGCACCGTTCCACCGGTGCGCGACAGACCGTGCTGGGCGCGGTAGGCCAGCGCCGCGAATTCGACATCCGCGATATTGAAGTTCTGTCCGGCGTGGGGGAAGTCCACCGCGTCAGTTCGCCATACAAGCTGGTGGCAAGAGGCTTCCGCGAGGACGGGACGATCGTAAAGTTCGCGAACGGCGTTACCATCGGCGGCGACGAAGTGGCCTTGATGGCCGGCCCGTGTTCGGTGGAATCGCGCGACCAGTTGTTTGCAGTAGCGGAATCGGTTTCGCGATCGGGCGCCAAGTTCCTGCGCGGAGGCGCGTTCAAGCCGCGCAGCTCGCCTTACACGTTTCAAGGGCTGGGCGAAGAAGGCCTGAAGCTGCTGCGCGAAGCCGCCGACAAGTTCCACATGCTGGTGATCAGCGAAGTCATGGAGATCTCGCAAATCCCGCTGATGCTGCCTTATGTGGACATTCTGCAAGTGGGCGCACGCAACATGCAGAACTTTAACCTGCTGCGCGAATTGGGCAAGGTGCGCAAACCGGTGCTGCTCAAGCGGGGCATCGCCGCCACCATTGAAGAACTGCTGCTTTCCGCGGAATACCTGCTGGCCGGCGGCAACTACGACGTGATTCTGTGCGAGCGCGGTATTCGCACGTTTGAAACCTACACCCGCAACACCATGGACATTTCCGCCATCCCCATTGTGAAAAAACTTTCGCATCTGCCCATGATGGCTGATCCTTCTCACGGCACCGGGCGTCGCGACAAAGTTGCTCCCATGGGGCGGGCGGCCATCGCCGCCGGAGCTGACGGCCTGCTGATTGAGGTCCACAACAATCCGGACAAAGCGCTTTCTGACGGCGCCCAGTCTCTCTACCCGGAACAATTTGCCGAATTGATGGGCCAGCTTCGCGTAATTGCTCCCGCCGTGGGGCGCAGACTCGGGTAGAATCTCCTGAACATTAGTCCCAGCGAACGGACTTGAGATGGAGCCCTCAAGCCCTGCGGAGAAGGCCATTACAAAATTGACGCGGCGCCTCGCCTGTGGGGGAGTGTGTCTCTGGAGAACATGGCTTTCAAGCAAATCACCATCATTGGCACGGGATTGATCGGCGGATCGTTCGGCATGGCGATCAAGTCCGCGGGATTTCCCGGCCGCATCATCGGCTGCGACCGCCAGGCCGTCGTGGACCGCGCGCGCGCCATGCGGGCCATTGATCTGGGCACCGAAGATGCGTTTGAGGCCGTCCAGGGCAGCGACCTGATTGTGCTGGCGACTCCGGTGGGCGCGATCATTGACTTCATCGAACGCATCGGGCCCATCGCCGCACCGGACGCGCTGATCACCGACGTGGGCAGCACCAAGAAAGAAATTATCGATCGCGCACGCTCGGTCTTTGGCGACCACGCGCCCGCGCGTTTTCTCGGCGGACATCCCATGGCCGGCAAGGAACACGGCGGCTTGGAGAACGCCGAGTCCAAGCTGTTTGTGAATGCCGTGTGGCTGCTGGTACCGCAGCCCGGGCAGGACTTGGAACACGGCAAGCTCAAAGAGTTTCGCGACCTGCTGGAACATATTGGCGCGCGCGTAATGAAGATGGACGCGGAACGCCATGACCGCCTGTGCGCCTGGATCAGCCACCTGCCGCAAATGATCTCCACCGCCCTGGCGGCAACGCTGCTCGACGAATTCAGTGACGCCGACCTGCACGCCATCGGCGGGCGCGCGCTGCGCGAGATGACGCGCATTGCGTCCAGCCCGTATTCCATGTGGCGGGACATCGCCTACACCAACGCCGGCAATATTGAAGCCGCGCTGCACGCGCTGGAACAGCGGCTGGCGCATATTCGCGAAAATCTGCGGTCGCCACAACTGCGCGAAGAGTTTGAGCGCGCCAACAAATTTGAGCTGGTCAAGAGGGACGTGGCCCACACCGTGCTCGTCGTCCCCGGCTGGCTCAACTCCGGCCCGCAGCATTGGCAGACGCTGTGGGAGCAGCAGAACCCGATCTTTTTGCGCGTCCAGCAAAAAGACTGGGACACGCCGCACAAAAGCTGGTGGCTGGACCGCATCTCGGCGGAAGTGCGGCAGGCGCCGGGACCGATTGTGTTTGCCGCGCACAGCCTGGGATGCCTGGCTATTGCCCACTGGGCCGCCGCTGAGCCGGTCTTGGCTGGCAAGATCAAAGGCGCGCTGCTGGTTGCCCCGGCCGACGTTGACCGCAAAGACTCGCCGCGCGAACTGCTGGACTTCGCCCCCGTCCCCAAAAACCCGCTGCCGTTTCCGACGATTGTTGTGGCCAGCAACAACGATCCTTACCTCGCTCCCGACCGCGCGCGTGAAATTGCCCGCGCCTGGGGCAGCCGCTTTGTGGACGTCGGCTCGGCCGGCCATATCAACGGCGACTCTGGCGTGGGCGACTGGCCGGAAGGGAAGCGGTTGCTGCGGCATTTGATAGAAGGGGAATGACGGGGATCGCCGGAATCGCCGACATCGCCGTCATCGCCGAAATCGGGAAAACCAAACCCTGAACCACAAAGGACACGAAGGAGCACGAAGGTATGCTGACCACGGAGGACACGGAGAGAGCACGGAGGGCAAGGTTCCACAGTGGCGAATGGTATGGAATTGATCTGGCGCCGGTTTGCGACGCCCGTGTGGCACCGGCACTCCTGCCGGTGCGTTTTTCTCGACCTGGTTCTCTGTGTCCTCTGTGGTGATCCTTCTCTTGTGTCCCTTCGTGTCCTTCGTGGTTAGCTCTGCTTTTCTCCGTGCCTCCGTGGTGGAATCTGCCGCCTGCTTCCATTTGCGGCCACCGCTATTTAGAATCGTCTGTTTATGAATAAAGTCTTTGCCAGCGCTGAGGAAGCTGTCCGCGACGTGCAGGACGGCGCCACGATCATGGTCGGCGGGTTCGGGCTGTGCGGCATCCCGGAAGAACTGATTGAGGCCCTGGTGCGCAAGGGCGTCAAGGACCTGACCACCATCTCCAACAATGCCGGCGTGGACACATACGGCCTGGGCAAGCTGCTGCAAAATGGCCAGATCAAAAAACACATTGGCTCTTACGTGGGCGAAAACAAAGTTTTCGAGCAGATGGTGCTCACCGGCAAGGTGGTGCTGGAGCTGAATCCGCAGGGCACGCTGGCGGAGCGCATTCGCGCCGGCGGCGCGGGCATCCCCGCGTTCTTCACGCCCACGGGCGCGGGGACGATTGTTGCCGAAGGCAAAGAGGTGCGGGATTTTGACGGGCGTCCGCATGTGATGGAGCGCGCGCTGAAAGCCGACTTTGCGCTGGTGAAAGCCTGGAAGGCCGATCGCTGGGGCAACCTGATGTTCCGCAAGACGGCGCGCAACTTCAATCCCGTAATGGCCACGGCCGCGCGGGTGACCATCGCCGAAGTGGAAGAGATTGTGGAGCCGGGCCAGCTTGATCCTGACAAAGTCCACGTGCCCAGCGTTTACGTGAAACGTATTGTTCTTAGCAAGGCAGAAAAGCGGATTGAGAAGCGGACGGTGAGGAAGAAGGCAGCTACTAGCCGCTAGCGACTAGCAGCTAGCCGCCCAACTACGAAAATATCAAAGTCCATAGAAGAGCCAACCATGTCCACCACACCAGTCAAACCCGAAAAACAAAAAGACGAAGACAAGCGCGAGCGCATCGTCAAACGGATTGCCCGCGATTTGAAAGACGGCTTCTATGTGAACCTGGGCATCGGCATGCCGACTCTGGTCGCCAACTACGTTCCCGCGGGGATTGAAGTCGTCCTGCAAAGCGAAAACGGCATGCTGGGCGTGGGGCCGTTTCCCTTCGAAGGCGAAGAAGACCCTGACCTGATCAACGCCGGCAAAGAAACGGTGACGGAGATTCCGGGCACCGCGTATTTTTCCAGCGCCGATTCGTTTGCCATGATCCGCGGCGGGCACATTGACTTCAGCGTGCTGGGCGCGATGGAAGTGGACCAGGAAGGCAATCTGGCCAACTGGATGATCCCCGGCAAAATGGTCAAAGGCATGGGCGGCGCCATGGACCTGGTGGCCGGCGCGCGGCGCACGGTGATCGCCATGGAGCACACCACCAAAGAAGGCGCGCCCAAGATCCTCAAAAAATGCACGCTGCCGCTGACCGGCGTGAAAGTGGTGAACACTATCGTGACCGAGATGGCGTACATCAGCGTGACGCCGCAAGGCCTGGTGCTGGAAGAAGTGGCGCCCGGACTGACCGCGGCCGACGTGCAAAAAGCAACGGAAGCCAAGCTGATTGTGAGCCCGAACTTGAAGACCATGGAAAGTTGAAGATTGCAGCGCGGAACCTGATTGCATCGGGGGCCTTGTTAGCATCAAAGATATGGGAGGAAAGCATGCAAGCCGATAGCGTTGAAGTCTCCTGGGATGCTGCCAAATCGAAATGGATGGTGCGAATTCAGACCGGCGAAGAAGTGATTCGCCGCCATTGCAGTCTGCCACAGAACGCGGATGAGCCGGCGTTGCGGCAGGCAGCGCTCGAGACGCTGAAAGATGAAGGCTACGAGTTGGATAGCGCGGCGATTACGGTGAAACGGATGGCGAGCTAGAGCGCAAAGACCGAAAAGGGCGAGTCCGATTTACGCGCCGAGCCCGCTGCTACAAGAGCGAAAAGGTCGCAGAGCGATCCTGGCAACGCAGGCGGTTTGGAGCGCAAGCGACATGAGTTACTCATTCCTCAGCGCCACCACCGGATCAACTCGAGTGGCCCGCCGCGCGGGAATGTAACAGGCTGTCATCGCGGCAGCCGCGAGCAGCGCGCAAACGCTCAAGTAGGTGACGGCGTCCATGGAGCTGATGCCGATCACAAAGTCTTTTACCAACTGGCTGACGCCGGCAGCGAGCAGCAGGCCCAGCGTCAACCCGGCGGCGACCACCCACAGACCTTGCACGCCGACGGTGCGCATGATGCGTCCGCGCTGCGCGCCCAGCGCCATGCGAACGCCGATTTCATGCGTGCGCTGGCTCACCGAATATGACATCACGCCGTACACGCCGATCATCGCCAACAGCAGCCCAACCAGCCCAAGAACTCCGGTGAGCCATGCAGCCAGTTGAAATCCAAATAAGCCGTTCAGGCTGTTCAAGGCCTGGCTCATGGTGCGGACGCCGAACACCGGCATCGCCGGCGCCAGGGAATCCACTAGCGCCAGCACCTGACGCGTCAAGTCAGGCGGGACGCCACGGCTCCGGACCTGAAGTGTTTGCGTGGAAAAATAATGTTGCGCCAGAGGCACAAAGTACGTTGGTTCAATCGGACTGTAAGTATCCACGTTGCGGCTGTTCTTCATCACGCCGATGATTTGAATGGGACGCGCGGGCTCGTCTTCCGTGGAGAATTGCCGGCCGAGCGGGTCCTGTCCATGCCAATACTTCTCCGCCATGATTTCGTTGATCACCGCCACGCGCGGGCTTTTGTCGCTGTCGCTTGCGGTGAATTCGCGTCCGCGAAGCAGCGCCATGCGCATGGTCGCGAAATAGCCGGGGCTCACGGCATTGTAAAGGGCGCCAGGATGCGGCTGTCCTTTCACGGCTTCGAAGCCCGGGACGTTGATGTTTCCGCCCATCTCGGTATCGCCCATGGGCACCAGCGCGGCCAGGCTCGCCGACTCAACTCCCGGCATGGCGCGCACGCGTTCCAGAAGCCGCTGGTAAAACTCTTGTCCTCGGGCCTGCGAGTAGCCGATCTGGTTGGGGTCCAGCGTCATGTTCAGCACGTTGTGAGGATCAAAGCCCAGATCAACATGTTGCGCCGCCTGCAAGCTTCGCATGAACAAACCGGCGGCCGTCAGCAGGACCAGAGAGCTTGCAACCTGAGCAGCCACCAGCACGTTGCGAACGCGCTGCCGGCGTCCAGTGGTGGTGCGTCCGCTCTCGCGCAGCACCGGGTTGAGATTGGCGCGGGCCACGCGCAGCGCCGGGACAATCCCCACCACGATTCCCGCGATCAGCGCAACCGCGCACGCATAGGTAAATACCAGCCAGCTGAATTGAAGATCAAAGCGGATGGGCAGCGCCGACTCGGCCTGCATGGACGCCAATGCCAGAGCGCGCATCCCCAGCACGCCGACGGCGATTCCGCCCAGGCATCCCAGGCCCGCCAGAAGCACGCTCTCGGTGAGAAGCTGGCGCACCAGCCGGCCACGCGCCGCGCCCAGCGCCGCGCGCACAGCGATTTCACCTTGCCGCGTTGTCCCGCGCACCAGCAGCAGGTTCACAACATTCACGCAGGAGAGGCCCAGAACCAGAGCGCCCAGCGTGAGCAGCAGCAGGGAGAACCTGATCGCCGGATTGGGGCCTTCGGTATTCATGAGGGCCGGCGGGCGCAGAGGCACGGCGTGCAGCACGGTAAGCTTTTCGTCCGGCCGGGGATTCTGGGCCAGCAGGCGTTGTCCCACGACGCTTAGCGCAGGCTGCACCTGCTCTGGCTTGTCGCCGTGTTTCAAACGCGCAATGACCACCAAAGAGCGAACGTCCGCCTTGGTCAGGAAGTTTGCGGGATGGCCCGCCTCCACCGTGAGCATGCCCAGCGGAAGATATGCCTCCATGCGCATGACGGGCGTGGGGCCGTAGAACCCTTGGGGCGCCACGCCGATCACGGTGAATGGATGGCCGTTGACGGCGACTTGCTGGCCGATGATTTGCCGGTCGCCTTGAAAGCGCGAATGCCACAAATCGTAAGCCAGCACAATGACCGGATCAGCGTTGGGCGTGTTGCCTTCGTCGGCGGCGAAAAAACGGCCGAGCTCAGGTTGAATGCCGAGCATGGAAAAGAAGTTTCCCGTGACGAAAATGGATTGCAACGGAAGTGTCTTGCCCTGGTAGGTGAGCCCGTCAGGTCCCATCTGGCTGCCGGCCGCGCCGCCAAAGGTGAAGGCTGAAATGCCGTCGAATTCCGCGCCGCACTGCTTGCGCATTTCCTGATATTCGGGAAACGAGAATTGGTTGTCATTGTGCCGCGATCCGCTCATGGCAAAGCCCAAGTAGGTGATCGCCTTGGGATCTTGCACCGGCAACTGCTGAAACAACAGCCAGTCCACCATGCTGAAGATGGCGGTGTTGGCGCCAATGCCCAGCGCCAGTGTGAGCGCTGCCACGACGGTGAATCCAGGACTCTTGCGCAGCATGCGCCAGCCATAACGGATGTCCTGCCACAGCGTTTCCAGGAAACCCAGACTGTTCATGCGATAGATTTCCTCACGGACCAGGGTTGCGTTGCCGAATTTGCGATGCGCCGCAGCGCGGGCGTCTTCCGCGGACATGCCCCTCGCCATGTTGCTGTCAATTTCGATCTGCAGGCAGGCTTCGATCTCGCGGGCGCGTTCCTGGTCCCAGCGGCTGCGGCGGAAAAAGCGTGTCCAACTCATGGGTTACTCGCTGGCCGGGCGGAGAACGCGGTTGATGGCCTGCACCAACTGTTCCCAGCGGCTGGTTTGTTCAGCGAGCTGCTTGCGCCCGGCGCGGGTCAGGCGGTAATAGCGCGCTCTACGGTTGTTCTCTGACGTTCCCCAGAAGGACGCGATCCAGCCGCGGTCTTCCAGACGGTGCAGCGCCGGATAGAGCGAGCCGTGCTCGACTTGCAGCACGTCATCGGAGCGATGTTCGATGGCGTAAGCGATGGTGTGTCCGTGCGCCGGACCGAGCACCAGCGTCTGCAGGATCAATAAATCAAGCGTGCCCTGCAGGACTTCGCCTTGCAGGGGTTGGGCGCCTCGTTTGGCCATAATGCCGCTCAGTCTACTCCCATAGATGATCTAGTGCAAGAGAGGAGTCAGATTCCTACTGGAGACAAGTACGCAAGCAAAATGGCTACGGTTCCAGAAAGCTTGATGAAATGATGATCTAGGGGGAAAACACAGCGAAGCTAACTCAATACTGCTCAAGGAAAAGGACTTATGCGCGTGGTTTCGGAGGGCATGCGGATCAGATCCCCAGATGCAGAAGGTAAGACTCTCCGTTACTCCTCGCTACTTGGCGGCACCGAGCCGCTAAGTTAGCGAGCTTCGCGACCGTTTCGTTTCGATCAAACCGCAACGCTGCATAGGAACCTTCTGAGTCC
This sequence comes from Terriglobia bacterium, assembly GCA_020072815.1. Lineage (NCBI taxonomy): Bacteria > Pseudomonadati > Acidobacteriota > Terriglobia > Terriglobia bacterium. Next base: position 173,000 of record JAIQGE010000002.1, read on the forward strand.
GAGCCGGAAGGGAACATGTAGCTGCCGGTCAGCGAAAGATCTTCCGGAACCCACATCCAACAAGTCCGCCCACCCGTCAAAGACCTTGGCTGCTTTGCTTGCTCCCGGCCGTGTGATGCAGGTAATCCCATGCATGTTCAGGCCCAAATGACGGCGTGACGTGCATGGATTGTAGCAAGGGATCCATTGCAGAGTATCGCCGATATAGCGGAGAAGGTCATCATGTATCTCAATCGGATCAATCATCAACTCATGCAGTCCGGTTGGTGTCTTCCATCGCTTGCGATCTTGCAAAGGAAGCAGGCTCGTCTTCACGAGCCCGAAAGAATGATCCATGGACATGCCTGCTAGACTTTCACGGCTTCCGCCTCGGCCAGGGTCTTCATCGCTTCCCCGTATGGCGCCTTCGCGATCCCGCGCTCGGTGATGATGGCTGTGACGTACTTGGCGGGCGTTACGTCAAACGCCGGGTTCTCGACGAGCACCGCGTCGGGGGCCATCTGTTTGCCGCCGTGATGGGTGATTTCCTTGCGGGCGCGTTCTTCAATCGGGATCTCGTTGCCGGACTGCATACTCATGTCCACCGTGGACCAGGGTGCGGCGACGTAGAAGGGAATCGCGTGTTCCCGGGCCAGCACGGCCACCGAATATGTTCCAATCTTGTTGGCCACGTCACCGTTGGCGGCGATGCGGTCCGCGCCCACGACCACGGCCTGGATTTTGCCCAGGCGCATCATGGTTCCGGCCATGTTGTCGGCGATGAGCGTGGTAGGAATGTTGTCCTTGGTCAGCTCCCAGGTGGTGAGGCGCGCGCCCTGAAGAAAAGGGCGGGTCTCGTCGGCGAAGACGTGGATGTTTTTTCCGGCTTCAATGGCCGCGCGGATCACACCCAGCGCGGTGCCGTAGCCGCACGTGGCCAGCGCGCCGGCGTTGCAGTGGGTGAGTACGCCGCCGGAAGCCGGCATGAGCGTGGCGCCGTAGCGTCCCATGGCCTGGTTGGCGGCAATGTCTTCCAGGTACATCTGCTGGGCCTCGGCGACCAGTGCGGACTTGATCTGGGCCAGCGGTCTAGCGGCCAGCGATTCGAACAGCTTCTGCATGCGGCGGATGGCCCAGAACAGGTTGACGGCGGTGGGGCGGGTTTCGCCCATGACTTTGGAAATCTGTTCAAGCTCGACGCGCAGAGTGTGCTGGTCCTTCGCGGAAGAAGCCTGCACGCCCAGGGCGATGCCCATGGCCGCGGCCACGCCAATGGCCGGAGCGCCGCGCACGATCATGTCGCGGATGGCGTCGGCTACCTCACTGTAGGTGCGGCAGGTGACGTAGATTTCTTCCGTCGGCAGCCGGGTCTGGTCAATAAAGCGGACGCCGTCAGAGGTCCATTCCAATGTCTTGATCATTTCTTCCTGTCGCTACGCTCCAAACCGCCCACGGCTTTCGTTCGCTCGCGGGCGTAACAAGCTCCTGTTGCAGTCCGGCTCGACACGCGAGTCGGTCTCGCCGCTTGATGATTGTGGAGCCTGTTGGCTGCTAACTGAATTTTACAGGAAAGCACGCAATGGAGCAGTCAGCATTCAGCGGTCGCGACTACTTCGACGGGGCCGAAAACCCTTGAAACACGGAGGAACGGAGTAAGCGGAGGCCAAAAGACGGATGCTAAAGGAAAATCCTCCGGTTCCTCCTTTCCTCCGTGTTTCAAAGGCGTTTTGTTTAGGCCTGAAAGTTGTTCCCGAGCTGATTGCTGACTGCTGATTGCTGACTGCTACTTATGTACATCACACCGCAGTCCCGGCATGTTGGTGACGGCCGGGCGTCCGCAGATTTCGCATGCGCCGGAGTAGGCGAAGGTTTGTGGCGTCTGCGGCGCTTGTTTTAGAGCAATGTGGGCGGCTTTGACTTCGCTGGACTTGAAGACCGATATGAAAGGCGCAGGCGCGGCGGCTCGTTCAACATCGGCGCGGCCGGCGGCTTCAAGACGTTCCACCAGGCAAGCAACGCCGGCAATGTTGAAGCCAAATTCGCGCGCGGCTTCAATGGCCTGGATGGTGGAGCTGCCGGTGGTGCAAACGTCGTCCACGATGATCACCTGCGCGCCTTTTTCCTGGAAGCCTTCAATGCGGCGGCCCATGCCGTGCGATTTCTCCGCCTTGCGCACCAGGAAGCCGTGCATGGGCGATCCGGCTTGCGAACTGATGACTGACACGGCGACCACAATGGGATCTGCGCCCAGGGTCATCCCGCCGACCGCATCTGCCTTCCAGCCCTGCTGGCGGAAGAGATCAAGGAAGACCTGGCCGGTCAGTTCCGCTCCCTTGGCGTGCAGCGTGGTGGTGCGGCAGTCAATGTAGTAGTCGCTCTTGATGCCGGAGGAAAGCGTGAACTCACCCAGGCGAAAGGAGTTCGCCGCAATCAGATTGAGAAGTTGTTGGCGCGCGGTCTGGGGCATAGGGAAGAATCTAAGTTACCAGCTTTTCGCGCCGGGAATCCAATCAGTGTTTGTCGAAGTGGCGGAAGCCATCGGTCCCGATAAACGTCTGGACAAACAAAACAAAATTGTAGGTCATGTGGGCGATGACGCCGGTGGCCACCGATCCAGTCCGGACGCGAATCATGTTCAGCGTTGCGCCCACCACGAAGATGGTCAGCACCGGCACCACGGCATACGCCAGTTGCGCGCCATGCAGCAGAGCGAAGCCGGCCGAGGTCAGCACCACGGCGGGCAGAATCCCGGTCCAGCGGGCCAGTGCGGGGTAGAGGAAGCCGCGGAAATACAATTCTTCCACCAGAGGCGCCACTAGAATCCCAAAGGCGGCGAGCAAATATGCCGAGAGCGGGCCATTGAAGTACTCTTCAATCGGCAACGATTTCGGGATCCATCGTGATAGCAGAGTTTCCGCCAACGTGGAAGCAACTGCCAGCGCGAGACCATAGGCCATCGCTCGCCAAATACGCTTGCGGTCCGGCGCGTTCCAGGAAATTTCTTTCAGGAACGGACCGCGATTCTTCAGCGTGACCAGCAGGACCATGATTGCCACCAGAGCGGCGTAGGCTGCAACCTGCACCGGGAGGGCCACGCGCATATCTTTGAACAGCGTGTCCGGGCTCGCATGGCGCATACCAGGCAAGAGGCGGGCCATGGGGATGGCGATGCCAATGGCGGCAATCATCGCCAGGACAAAGAACAGGGCAGCGAGAAACGCGTCCAGCAGGCCCCAGACTGGCTGCGGCCGGTCGGGATCATGGACGACGACGACTGGGGCAAATGTCTCAAACGGTGGCGGAGGCGGTGGAGGTGGTTCCGGGATTTGGTCCAGATCAGGCAAGCGAGAATTCAGAGAAGAACTGAATTCAATGTACACGAAAGTTTTTCAGGAGAAAAATTAAAGGGGTAGCGTTGTAGCTGAAAGCCAAAGTCGCTACCCCCTCATTTGTGCCCAGGTATAAGGAGAAGGTTGAGAAGACTTTAAGCGACAATGGAAATTGTCAAACAAAAAATAAGAAAAGTTACGAATTCCGAAAAATCGCTGTACAGCCCCGTGTTGTCAATGACTTACCGAGCACGGTAAGGGGAAACTCTCAGTCCGAAATGAGCGGCCGAATTTGGAATCGCGAACACGACCATCTCCCGATAGGCCGTTGGCGCGCCGCGCGCAGGTGTTGCTCAGGTGGCCGGTTTTTCCGCGGGAACTGTCGGTGCGCTGCGGGCAAAGTACGCGGCCAGCGCCTGTCCGGTGAACGACTTCTTGGTTTTCGCCACCTGTTGCGGCGTGCCCTGGGCCACGATGCGTCCGCCATCCTCGCCGCCTTCGGGACCCAGGTCAATGATCCAGTCCGCGTTGCGGATCACATCCAGATTGTGCTCGATGATAATGACCGAATTACCCAGATCGGTGAGCCGGTGGATGACTTCCAGCAGTTTGTTGACATCTTCAAAATGCAAACCGGTGGTGGGTTCATCCAGCAGATACAGAGTGCGTCCGGTCTGCCGCTTGGAAAGTTCCTTGGCCAGCTTCATGCGTTGGGCTTCGCCGCCGGAGAGCGTCACCGCGGACTGGCCCAGCTTGATGTAGCCCAGGCCCACGTCTTCCAGCGTCTGCAGTTTCTGCCGGATCAGCGGGATGTCTTCCAGCACCGGCAGCGCGTCGGACACGGCGGTCTCCAGCAGGTCAGCGATGGAGCGGTCCTTGAATTTCACCACCAGGGTTTCGCGGTTGTAGCGCTTGCCGCCGCAGACTTCGCACAGGACGTAAACGTCCGGCAGAAAATTCATTTCAATGCGGCGCTCGCCTTCACCCTGGCAATGTTCGCAGCGTCCGCCGGAGACGTTGAAGGAGAAGCGTCCGGCTTTGTAGCCGCGTTCGCGCGATTCCGGCAACATGGCATAGAGGTCGCGGATGTGGGTGAAGACGCCGGTATAGGTCGCCGGGTTGGAGCGCGGCGTGCGCCCGATAGGCGATTGGTCAATGCGGATGACTTTATCAATGTGCTCCGCGCCCACAATGGCCTTGTGCGCGCCCGGCTCTTCTCGCGAACGGTAAAGCTGCTTGGCCAGGGCCTTGTACAAAATGTCATTCACCAGCGTGGATTTTCCCGAGCCGGAGACGCCGGTCACCACGGTGATCACGCCCAGGGGAAAGGTCACATCCACGCTGCGCAGGTTGTTTTCTTTTGCGCCGAGAACGGTCAACGCCTTCCCGTTGGTGGCGCGCGGCTCAAAGCGCGTGGTAATGCTGCGTGTGCCGGCGATGTACTGTCCGGTCAGGGACGCGGCTTGTTGCATGATTTGCTTGGGCGTGCCGACGGCCACCACGTCGCCGCCAAGGAGCCCGGCGCCGGGGCCAAGATCAATCACGTAGTCGGCGCGCAGGATGGTCTCTTCATCGTGCTCCACCACCAGGACGGTGTTGCCCAGATCGCGCAGGGCCTCCAGAGCTTGCAGCAGCCGGTTGTTGTCGCGATGATGCAGGCCGATGGAAGGCTCGTCCAGAACGTACAGCACGCCGCGCAGGCGCGATCCGATTTGTGTGGCCAAACGAATGCGCTGGCCTTCGCCGCCGGAAAGCGTTGCCGCCGACCGATCGAGCGAGATGTAGCCCAGGCCCACGGCATGCAGGAATTGCAGCCGTTCGCTGATCTCATGCAGCACCCGTCCGGCGATGGCGCGCTCCCGCTGGTTGAGCTGGATTTTGCCGGCGGCTTCCACCGAACGCGACACCGGCAAAGCGGTGAATTCGGCAATGGACAAGCCGTTGATCTTCACGCCCAGGCTCTCCGGGCGCAGGCGCTGGCCTTTGCACGCGGTACACCGGTTCGCCGACATGTAGGCCAGCAGCCATTCGCGATAGCCTTCTGACGTGGCTTCTTCCATGTTCTGCTTAAGGAAGCCGAGCACGCCGCGGAAGCCCAGGCGCGGCGCTTCTTTTTCTTCAGGACCATACAGCAGCAGCGTCTGGATCTTGGCGGGAAGCTTCTCAAACGGCGTGGCCAGATCAATCTTGTAAGCCGCTGCGACAATCTCCACCATCCGTCGCAGGTAGCCGGAACCAGAACCTGGTCCCAAAGCGCCTTCCAGCAGAGGTTTGGACCAGTCGGTAATCACCTTGGCCGGGTCAAAGTCATACTTGCTGCCCAGGCCGTTGCATTCCTGGCAGGCGCCATACACGCTGTTGAAGGAGAACGAACGCGGCTCCAGCGCGGGGATGCTGATGCCGCAGTCCGGACACGCCATGCGCGAAGAATAAAGCTGTTCGTCGCCGCCGACCACCGCCACCTGGACCAGCCCGTTGCCCAGCTTCATGGCCGTCGCGACAGACTGCTCCAGGCGCTTCTCGATCCCCGGCTTGACCAGCAGGCGGTCAATCACCACTTCAATGGTGTGGTTCTTACGCTTGTCCAGTTGGATGTCTTCAAGTTCTTCGTCCAGATGGCGTAGTTCGCCGTCAATGCGGGCTTTGACGTATCCATGCTGCGCCAGCTTGGCCAGCTCCTGCTTGAATTCACCTTTGCGTCCGCGGACCAGCGGGGCCATGACCATGACGCGGTCGTCGGGCTTGAGTTGCATCACGCGCTGCACGATCTGCTCCGCCGACTGGCGGCTGATGGCCTTCCCGCAATTCGGACAATGCGGCAGTCCGACCGAGGAATACAGCAGGCGAAGGTAGTCGTAAATCTCGGTGATGGTGCCCACAGTGGAGCGCGGGCTGCGCGACGTGGTCTTCTGCTCAATGGAAATCGCCGGGCTCAGGCCGTCAATGGAATCCACGTCCGGGCGCTCCATCTGGTCCAGGAACTGGCGGGCGTAAGCGGACAGCGTTTCCACGTAGCGGCGCTGGCCCTCCGCGTAGATGGTGTCAAACGCCAGCGAAGACTTGCCCGACCCGCTCAGGCCGGTGATTACCGTGAACGCGTTCCGCGGAATTTCCACCGAGATGTTCTTAAGATTGTGCTGGCGGGCGCCGCGCACGGTGATCTTACTGATAGACATGGACACTTAACCTGGGTTCCGCGGGGCTGCTGACTGCTTGACGGCTTCCACCTGCCTTACAGAAGAGTGCGAAAAGGGCAGTACACAGCTCAACTAGCGTATTTTACGGGCGGCTGCGCCGTCTGGTCAACGCGGGAACCCTAAAGGGGCAGTGCCCTAAGTTGACGCGTGGGCGGTCTTGTTGCATAAAGAAGAGCAAAGGAGATCTGTGGGCGCAAAAGAGAAAACGAACTCGATGGGCCGGCCAGTGCCGGAGTTGCCGGTGGCTGATGTCGAACGCGCTCAACAGCATTACAGAGATGCACTCGGCTTTGAGATTGGATGGCTTTACCCCGGCAAAGGAATTGGGGCCGTGTCACGCGGTGATATGGGGCCGATATTCTTTCGGAAGCGGGAGCCGCCGTTCGAACCTGCCGTTCACTGGGTGTTCGCTGAAGATATTGATGCGACGTACCAGGAACTGAAGTCGTTAGGCGCGAACATCGTGGATCCTCTGGAAAAAAAGCCGTGGGGACTACGGCAGTTCACCGTACAGGACCTGGACGGAAACCTCTTCTATTTCCACTGTGACTGACCAAACGTCAGCATTCAAAGTAGGAAACTGCCCCCTTAGGACAGCAAAGCTACTCTTGTTAAATTCAGCAGTTTGCAGCGATTCGCTGGGCCTGATGTCTGTTACCCCAGGGCAGCAACGCTGGTAATCCAGACATTCAGCCCGACTTCGAGCACAATAAGGATTCCCCAATACTCAGCGGAGGCCTTTTAGGCCGGGACCAAAGAAGAACCGAATTCATGAGAACCTTTCTGGCTTCATCTACTGTGCTTCTTACCATCGCGTTTTGTCTTTCTCTGGGAATCGCATGCGGATATGCTGTGATTTCGGCGATCCTGCAAGCTATCTCGCACAAACCCAGGTCGGCGGAGAGGTCTCCGGCGACAGCGGTCATTCCCATTACGTCAGCGTCCAGCCACTAGCCGCTTTTTTCTTTATCTCGAGCGTACGCGAGAGATCCCTATTGGCTCGGCAAGCCGTGGTTCGGTTAAATATTTTCCTGCGCATTTGAAGGCAATGTTTGGCGATAGCGATTCCTCGCTACGCTCGGAATTTCAGCCATAAGCGCTTCTGACCCATAAGACCAGAGCTAATTGCTAGTTGCTATTTTGTTGTTATTAGCCCGGTTTTTTCGGGACCTGGTTGACGGGAGGCGGCGGCATGCCCTGCTGTTGCTGGCGCTGCAGCTCCTGCTTTTTGATTTCTTCCATCAACTGCTCCGGGGTCTTCGGAGTATTGGGCTGGATGGGCTGTTGCTGGGCTATTGGAGGAGGCTGCACCGCGGTGTCTTGCGGTTCTTCGGCGGCCGCTTCATCTGGGTTTTCGTCTTCCTCCGGCTTCGGCGTCGGCGTCGGCACGGGCTGCGCGCCCCGTGCGCCCATCGCCGGCGGTGTGCCTCGGGGCGAAAGAATCACGCGCTGCACCACGCCCGGACTGTCCGGCCGCCCTATTACCAGAAAATCATATTTGGACCCGGCCAGGATCCCGGCCAGGACCTCTCCTTCCGGCGCTGGACCAATGACCACGGCAACCGGCTCCATCGCGCGTTCAATGCCTTCAAACTCGATTCCCGTTTTGTTCCGGATGGCCGTCAGCAGCGTGTTGAGCGAGCAGTTCATCGCCTCCACGGTCAGCATGCCGTCACGATAGGTGACCTGCGGCGGCGGTGGTGGCGGCGTGGGCGTCGGCGTGGGAACCGGCGTGGGTTCGGGCGTGGGGACCGGAGTGGGCGTCGGCGTTGGTTTGACGGCCGTCCTGTGGGCTGGCGCTTGCGCTGGCTTGGCCGCGGGAGCCGCTGGGCTGGCCGTCTGTGCGGCTGGCCTGGCCCTTTGCGCGGCCGGTCTACCGCTGGCGGAAATTCCGGTGGTCACTTGCGGTTTTGGCGTGGCCTGCGGCGCGTACGCCGGCTGCTGCGCGGCGGTCAAACCGGCCAGCGCAAAACCTATCGCAAATGCACACGCACATAAAACACGAATCATCGTTGTCTTTTTTCAATCCCGGGTTCAGTCTCAGGAAAGCTTTGGACCCCACCAGTTGGGAGTTAATACTTGATTTTACCCTTACTCTCCTTAGAACGGGCGAGCAAAGAAGTCTTGCTACTTTTGTGGTAACTTGCCCCGCTCGGCAGGTCCAAAATGGACCTTGGCGTGGATTCAGGTCAACTGCCTGGTCCGTAGTAAGCGGCCGTCCCGCAGGAGTATAGTTTTCTCACCGGGCTGACGGACGGCCAGTTGGACTGCGAAGAGCGCATCTTAACTGGCGCGCTCAGCATCTTATTCATGCAAGACATTAATTGCACAATAGTTAGCAACGCGGCCAAGCGAAATATTGTCCGGCGCAGTCTCTTCGGCCGCAGTCTATAAGACCAGTGCAACACCTCTTGGAGAACATGATTCGACATCGTTCTATCAAAATCTTTTCCGCATTCATACTTCTCGCGTCGGCGATGCCCGCAGCTTCGCAGGCACTGCTTCAGCCTCAAACGACGCCTCAGCCGGCGTCGCCAACTCAGGCTGCGCAGCCGGGCTGCCAGAAGGGCGACGAAATCCCCGCAGCCGTCCGCGCGGCCGTGGAGACGGCTGCACAACAGGCCTTTGACCAAGCCAGCCGCGGCGACGTGGTGGCGCTGCGCGCCGGCTCCATCGATTCTTTGCAGGCCAGCTTCAACGGAGTGGCCGCGGTGGTCGCGGAAAACAAAGCAGCGCTGGCCGGGGCCCGGGCGCAAACTCGCGCCGTCTTTGTTTTGAATGCTGTTCTCAATGCCGGTGCATCGCCCGACAGCTACACTTGCGGCGCCTTTAGCGCCAGCGGGCTGGCCTCCGGCAGCGCGGTATTTAACCTGCCCGGCCTGGCCGCCGGAAAGTGGGCCATCGTGATCCAGGACATCACCGGCCCCAAAGGCCCCTTCGCCATGACCACCATTTTTCAGGACGTCGGCGGATGGAAGCTGGCGGGTTTTTACGTCCGGCCGGAAGCAGCCAACGGGCATGACGGCCTGTGGTACCTGCTGCGGGCGCGCGAATACAAAACCAAAGGCCAGGGACACAACGCCTGGTTCTATTACGTCACTTCCTGGGACCTGTTGGCTCCGGTCAAGTTCATGGAAACCAACCTGCTGGGCAAGATCATCCAGGAATCCGCCGGCCTGCAGCCGCCGTACTTGCCGCTCTCCGGCAGCACTGTGAGCTTTTCCGCCAACGGCAAGACCTACACGCTGACCGAGATCAGCGTATTCGGCACGGAAAAGAGCCTGGATCTGGCCATCAAGTACACCGTCCCCAGCGCCGCCGACTTCAACGCCACGCAGGCCGACGCCCGCGGCCTGGCCACCGCTTTCGCCGGACAACACCCGGAACTCAAAGATGCCTTCGACAATCTCTGGGCCCACGCCGTAGACCCCGCAGGCGTTGATGTGGCGGCAGCGGTGAGTTTGAAGGGAACGGCCAAACCGTAAAGCCTGCAGGCCAGATTCGTGTCGGATGTGTTCCGTCAGGCATGTCGCGGCGCGAAACTGGCCCACAACCAGTGTTGTCTTCCCGCTGTGATATTTGTCACATGCATTCGGCGACACGCGACGATATAGTCGCGGTGACGTTCAAAAGCCGCATCCGATTGTCCGGCGCCTGAACCTCATTGAGGCTTATGACTGGCGCAAGCAAATCACGGCGCGAGCGATCCAAGCTGAAGCCCAGGGAGCTTCGTCTGGTTTGGATGGCAGCGGTTGCCACCACCATCATCGCCGTGTTTGAGCTCTTCTACGGACTGGCATTAAGCACGCAGTAGGGGACTTTTCACGTCTCATCCGGGCGACCCGCCGTTCCGCCCCAGCACGCGCTCACTTCTTCGGATATCCCACACTCTGCGCCAGCATGATTCTCTGGTCGGCACGCAGATGCATGGCCTTGGCCAGCGCCGGCCGGTCAATGCTGCCACGGACCACCGTGGCCAGGCCCTCCGACGCGCAGTAGAGGTAGACATTCTGAGCGATGAAGCCCACATCGGCGGCGACAAACATGTCGCGGTCGCCGGAACTGGACTTTGTCTTGGCAAGATCGGCTACGTACACCAGGTTCACGGCCGCGTCCTTCACAAAGTCTTGCATTCCCGTCTGCGCGCGCAGGTCGCCGCGCACCACAGGGTTCAGCTGGTTCTGCTTGGCGTCATAAACGTAAAGCCCGTCCGCGGTGGCGACGTAAATGTCGGTTTCCTGCCAATCCACAGCGGAAGGCGCGGTCCGCTTGCCCTCTCCCGGGCGATTCACTCCGAAGCCCGCCCACAGCAAATTGGACAGTACCTGCAAGGGCAGCTTCTCCCCGCTGAAAGTGCGAGAAGACTGCCGGTCCTTGAGCGCCTGCATCAGCGGCCGGCCTCCAGTGGTTTGCGGGCTCGGCAGCGGGACCGGCTTGAATTCCTGCGACCAGCTTGCCAGCGGACACAGGACCGACAAACACAGAATCAACGCCAACCATGCCGAATGTTTTCCCCAAGCGCGCGACCGTTTCATAATGAAACTCCTTTGCCCAGAGTTTGCGCCTGCGCCGGACTGAAAGCAATCAGCGTCGCGTGCGGCGGCAACGAGTTCGAAACGTTAGGGCAGACGCAATCCATCCTCAGTTCGCTCGAATGTTGTTGCTCGTCGATTGCAAACGGGGATAATCTACGCTGAGGAAGGAATTACTACATGTCCGAGACTGAGAAACAGATGAGAATAGTCGATCTGAGAGCGGGATCTCTTACGTACGACTCCGCAAAAAAAGCGACCGCCGTTCTTGAAGCGCCCGGAGACGATCCCCATGCCGCCGCCAGTGCCAAGAGCAAATACAGATAAAGCCCCAAACGACGAGAAAAAGAAATAGGAAAATTATGTCACTGAGCCTTGAGGCTCTAACAATACTGATCATCCTGCTTCCTGGGTTCCTGTGTGCGCGCATCCTGCAGGCCCTTTGTGTGCGCCCGCAACTCACCGATATGGATAAGATTTTGGAAGCTTTGTTGTACAGCTTTCTGATCTATGTCACGTTCAATGTAGTTGTTGGGAGTTTAGAGATCCGCACAAAGCATCTCTTGATCTTGGCGGCAATCTCAGTTTGCTGGGCTATGTTTATCACTGTGCTCTGGACGCACGATTTGGTCGGGAAGACCCTTAGGCCATTGCGGATTACACAACGCACGAGTCGTGAAACAGTTTGGCTCAATACTCTTCATGAGTACAGCAACTACGTGTTGGTAGAACTGAACGACGGGCGGCTGATACTCGGTTGGGTGGGATTTTACTCTAACGCCGCACCATTCTCTCTGTTCTTGACAGATGCCGCATGGGTTACGCCTGAAGGTGAACAGATTGATATTAAGGGTCCCGGAATTCTCATATCGGATTCTTGCGGCATAAAGACGATGAGCTTTCTGGAAGGGATCGACACTCGAAAGGGGCGACAATAGAGTAGCGCGGTTTTAACAAATCGCCTTGTTTGCCCTCTGGTCCTCATCGTTCCCGACGCCTGGAGCTATGCGCCGCCGTCCAAGGCCAACGCCAATCGCTATATCCAAACCAAAAACACAAGATGTAGTTTTGAATAGGTTTGGCACAACAAGATATTGGATTGATGGCAGTCGGTACCGTACTAGTCCGGTAAGCGAAGGCCATTGGCCTATTTTTCGCTTGAAATTCGCCATGGTCTATGTTAATATAACTCATTTATTTGTAGCAGTTTACGAATCGTATGGAGGGTGGGAGAGCAATACCGGGGATGGCAGGCGGTACGCCGGGGTCAAGGCCGGGGTTGGGTACGGTTTTGGCCGGGATATCGCCGGGGATGACACGAGCTAAGTGCTTATTTTCCGGGGATGAACGGGGAGGGGAGGGCCCGCGAAAGCGGGCCAATCGCCGACATCGCGCGTGATCGCCGACATCGCCGTGATCGGAAGGGCAAACCCGAGGGAGAACGGAGGATCGCTACGATCGGAACAGGCAAATCTGGCTGCCGTGACGAGCGTCAACATGGGCTGCTGGGGAGTCGTTTAGAATGCAGAGTCTTATCAAGAATCGAGCCATGAACCGTCCCTTGGTCCTCATCATCCTCGACGGCTGGGGTTATGCGCCGCCGTCCCCGGCCAACGCCATCGCGCTGGCGCGCAAGCCCAACTATGATCGCCTGCTCAACGAATTTCCCAACACGCTGATCCAGACCAGCGGACGCGCCGTCGGGCTGCCGGCGGGGCAGATGGGTAACAGTGAGGTCGGCCACTTGAACATTGGCGCCGGACGCGTGGTGTACATGGACATCACCAAGATTGACTTGATGATCGAGAACGGCGAGCTTTACTCCAACCCGGTGTTGCTCAACGCCATCAAGAACGCGCGCAGCGGCGGGCGGCAGCTCCACTTCTGCGGGCTGCTCTCTGACGGCGGCGTGCATTCACACCAGAACCATCTTTACGCGTTGCTGCGCATGGCCAAACAGAATGGAGTGGACCGCGTGTTCGTCCACTGCTTCATGGACGGACGCGACACGCTGCCCACCAACGGCGCCGGCTACATTGAACTTCTGCAAAAACAGATGCGTGAGCTGGGCGTGGGCAAGGTGGCCACGGTGAGCGGCCGCTACTACGCCATGGACCGCGACAAAAAATGGGACCGCGAGCTGAAAGCCTTTGACGCGATGGTCGCCGGCAAGGCCGAGGGCGGAGAGTACGTTGATCCCGTGCAGGGGATGAAAGATGCCTACAACCGCGGGGTGACCGACGAGTTCGTCATACCGTTCACCTGCGTCAACAATCTGGGGCAGCCCACGGCAGTGGTCCGCGATGACGATTCCGTCATCAACTTCAACTTCCGCGCCGACCGCGCCCGCCAGATCACGCGCTGCCTGGCGCGCGAGAGCGGCCTCACCGCCACCGGCGGCCGCGACTTGCCCGATGCCGAGGCACTGGACGCTGTTATCCTGCGCGGCCGCGTGCCGAAAAACCTGAAGTACGTTTGCATGACGCAGTATGACAAGCAGTTCACGCTGCCCTTTGTGGTGCAGCCGGATTTTCTCAAGAACATTCTGGCCAACGTGATGGCCGACCATCAGCTCCGCAATCTGCGCGTTGCGGAGACGGAAAAATACGCTCACGTCACATATTTCTTCAATGGCGGAATTGAGACGCCGTTCCCCGGTGAAGAGCGCATCTTGGTGCCTTCGCAAAAAGTGGCTACGTATGACCTGAAGCCGGAGATGTCCGCGGCCGGCATCGCGGAGAACGTGATCAAAGCGGTGAACGACTCGGCTTTCGATGTCATCATCGTCAACTTTGCCAATGCCGACATGGTGGGCCACTCCGGGCAGATTCCGCCGACCATCAAAGCCGTGGAGACCGTGGACGGCTGCCTGGGCGGGATTTACGACGCCGTCCGCCAGCGCGGTGGAGTCATGCTGGTCACCGCCGACCACGGCAACGCCGAGCAGATGATTGACCCGGCCACCGGCGGCCCGCACACCGCGCATACCACCAACCCGGTGCCGTTCATCGTGATCAGTGAAGATGCGCAGAAATTTGGGCTGCGGCAGGATGGGTCTTTACAAGATATTTCGCCGACCGTGCTGGGCATGCTGGGCTTCCCGCAACCGAAAGAAATGACGGGGAAGGATCTGCGGGTGAAGAAGACGTCTTGAAAATCTTAATCGTCCACTACCACCGCTTTGAACTCTGGCACGCGCCCGCGTGGCTGCGTGAACGCCTGCAGAAGACTTTCCCGGACTTCCAGTTCGTCCAGCTCCAATCGTATGACCGTGTGCCGGAAGAGATCGTGGACGCTGAAGTTTTCATCGGCTGGTCGCTGCGCCCGGAGCAATTCGTGGCCGCAAAGAAACTACGCTGGATCCACTCGCCCGCTGCCGCCGTGCATCAACTGATGTTCCCGGATTTGGTCCGCAGCAACGTGCTGCTGACCAACTCCAGCAGCGTGCATGGGCCGGTGGTGGCCGAGCACGCCATCGCCGTGATGCTGGCCCTGGCCAAGCGGCTGCCGCAGGCCATGCAATATCAGGCGAAGAAAGTGTGGTCGCAGGAGATTCTGTGGAATGAGCGCCCGCGTCCGCGTGAAGTGGCCGGCGCGACCGTGGCGGTGGTCGGCATGGGCGGCATTGGACGCGAATTTACGCGGCTGGCCAAGGCGCTGGGCATGCGCGTGCTCGCCGTGCGTGAAGACGTGAGCAAAGGCGCCGGCGGCGCCGACGCGGTCTTCAGTGGGGCGCAGATTGACGAAGTCCTGCCGCAAGCCGACTACGTGTTGCTATGCACGCCGGTCACGCCCGCGACAACACACATCATCAACGCCGCGCGCTTACAGAAGATGAAGCCTGAAGCGTACTTGATGAACGTTGCCCGCGGCCCGCTGATTGACGAACCGGCGCTGGTCGCCGCACTCAAAGACCGGCGCATCGCCGGCGCCGGGCTGGACGTCTTCGTGGAAGAGCCGTTGCCCCCGGATTCGCCTTTCTGGTCGCTGGACAATGTTTTGATCACGCCGCACAGTGCCGCCGTCACCGAGCAACTGTGGGAACGGCACTATGAGTTGATCGTCGAAAACCTGAATCGTTTTCTGGCCGGCGAGCCGCTGCTCAACGCGGTGAATACGAAGCGGGGATACTAGGAAGCAATCAGCAAAAAACATTTTGCGGCTTTGCATTTTATTTGGCTCTTCACTCAGAGCTGTGGCCGGCACATTTGAGTACCCCAAGGTATGTGTTCCAAGGGCCCACCGCATCCCGGTATTGGTGGGCCATAATCCTTGAAATCTGGTGCAGATGAGTTAAGTCATGAGTCGCCCAGGTCGCCAGCAACTGGGAAAGCGCAACGGCTCCGAAAACCGGATGCCGTCCGCGACGCTCCAGGTCCTGCGGCTGCAGATTCAACGCACGCAATGCGTCCAGGTTCTCGGACCGCACGCGCGCGAATTCATCCAGCGCCTGCTCCAGTGATTTGCCTCGGCTTTCTCGTATCTGTCCCTGGCGATCAAAGGGCTCGAACGGCTTGCTCTCGCCGGATTCCAGGATCCTCTTCACGCGGGCCATCCAATCCGTGCGTTCCGCGTGAATCAGATGCACCACCACATCGAACACGCTCCAGGTGCTGTCACCTTCATTTCGCAACGTCCAGGTTTCCGGGAGATTGCGTAGCAGGGCATTGAGTGCGACTGGCGTGCGAGCCAGCAAAGAGACTGTGTCTTGCAGGTTATGTTCCGTCATGGCTCACCAATATAGAAGCAGTGTTCCAGAGACTCTGATTGTATCTGTGTCTGAATTCCCGGACTAACAGCGGAGCCGATGGCCCGGTGCTGGCGGACAACCTGCGCAGGCACAGCACACTTTTGGGGATTGGCTCTCGTTCTTTCTTACGCGATAATGTCCGTCCCTGCGTTAAAGAGCCAAAAGCTAATGGCCAGGAGCTAAGGGCTGGTTTCATGACTCTCCACATCAACGGCGAACCGCGGACATTCCCTAACGGCCTGACCGTTGCCGGGCTTGTCGCCCATCTCGGGATGAAGGCCGACCGCGTTGCGGTGGAACTGAATCTGGAGATTGTCCCGCGAACCAACTGGGAAGCAACGGTTCTCAAAGACGGAGACAAGCTGGAGATCGTGCACTTCGTCGGCGGCGGCAGCGGCTCTGCCTTCAATTCGTAAGTCTCACCTTAATCCCTAATCCCCGCAAATTTCTCAGTTGACTTTCTTGATTCTGCCCATAAAATGATGCAAACATATGGTGTAAGAAATGTTTAAAACATTTCTTAGTAGTTATGGAGCAGCAGTTTACATCGGCGCAGGTGGTCAGGCTGACGGGCATTACGCCGCGCCAGCTGCAATGGTGGGATGAGCGTGGCGTCGTGGTCCCGCGGCGCGAAGGCCGCCGCCGTTTGTACTCCGCCGACGACATCACGGAGATCGCCGTCATCTGCGCTCTGCGCCGCAAGGGATTTCCCTTGCAGCGCGTGCGCCGCATCATCAAGTTCCTGCAGAAGGAATTTGGGCGGCGTCTGGCGGAAGCCGTAAGCTCCGGTTCCGAATACCACCTGCTTACGGACGGCAAGCGGATTTACCTGGAAGACTCCGACCGCCGGGTGATTGACGTCCTCAAGAACTCGCGCCAGCCCTTGCTGGGTGTCTGTCTGAATGACGCGGTGCGGGAAGTGCACGCTGAAATTTTCAACCGCCGGCCGGCGCAGTCGCACTCGGGACGCGGCCCGCGGCGGCGCAAAAGTTCGTAAGCGTTCACCTGGTGGTTTGCAAGCCCAGGTTTGCATGCAATGACGCTGCACACAGTCAGGCGAAGAAAAGCCGCACTACCTGACGGGAGGTGACGGATGGTGGCACAACTAAACATTGTTACGGAGTGGCTCCCGGAACTGATGGAGCCGGGAAGCATCTTTGTGCTGGAGAATGCCGGCCAGGTCGGCGACCAGGACGATCCCTACTGGGCGGTGCTCGCTTGCCCGGCCTGCGGCACGCTCGGCCTGATTACGCGCCGCCAGTTCCGCGGGCTGATCCCGGTGATCTGCGGTTCGAATGAATGCCCGGCGCAGTTTGTGATTGAGGATGAACAGGTGGTCGCCAAGCGGCCAAATTAGCCAAGAATTCTTACCGCGGATTGGACGGATACGCGCGGATAAGAGCGAACCGCTGTTGCCAGAGCAAAACCACAAGGACACGAAGGTTCACGAAGTGCGGGATTCTCGATCAGAAACCAACTTCGTGATCCTTCGTGTCCTTTGTGGTTAGCGGGCTTTTTCTACGGTCTTTTCCGTCGGGATCGGCACCTGTTCGGTGATCTTGATCCCAAAGCCTTCCAGCGCGGCCACGCGCTTGGGATGGTTGGTCAGCAAACGTATGGATTTCAGATTCAGGTCCGACAAGATCTGCGCGCCCAGCCCGATTTCCCGTTGCGTCTTTCTCTGGTGGGCGGCCGTGGCAGGTTCGCGCACTTCGCGATGAAACACCAGCCGTTTTTCATCGCCCACGTTGAAGCCTTTGGAAGTCTGGTGCAGGTAGATCAGCGCGCCGGTGCCTTCGCGGGCAATCATCTCCAGTGAGCGGTCCAGCACGGTGTGGCAGTCGCAGAGCGCGGCGCCAAACACGTCTCCCGCCAGGCAGTGGGCGTGCATGCGGACCAGCACCGGTGAGGTGGCGTGTTCCACGTCGCCGCGCACCAGGGCCACGTGCGATTCGCCGCCCAACTGGCTCTCATAGGCGATCATGCGGAATTCGCCGTGGCTGGTCGGCAGCATGGCTTCGCCCACGCGCAGCACGTAGCGCTCGTTTTCCATGCGATAGCGGATCAACTCGGCGACGGTCAGCATTTTGAGCTCATGCTGGCGGCAGAACTCCATCAGGTCTGGGACGCGGGCCATGGTGCCATCGTCTTTCATGATCTCGCAGATCACGCCGGCGGGGACCAGACCGGCCATGCGCGCCAGGTCCACGGAAGCTTCGGTCTGTCCGGCGCGAACCAGCACGCCGCCTTTGCGCGCGCAGAGAGGGAAGACGTGTCCGGGGCGGACCAGATCGGCGGCGCGGCTCATGGGATCAATCGCCACTTGGATCGTCCGCGCGCGATCATGCGCGGAAATGCCGGTGGTCACGCCCACGCGCGCTTCAATGCTTTCGTAAAACGCCGTACCGTAAGGCGACGTGTTTTCCTTGGTCATAGGCCCCAGCCGCAGGTAGTCCAGGCGCTCCGGCGTCATGGCCAGGCAGACCAGCCCGCGGCCGTACTTGGCCATAAAGTTGATGGCTTCCGGCGTGACCTTTTCCGCGGCCAGCGTGAGATCGCCTTCGTTTTCGCGGTCTTCGTCGTCCACCACAATAATCATGCGCCCGGCGCGGATTTCTTCAATGGCGGTGGGAACGTCAGTAAATGCGGCGGATGTGGGCATAAGACCTGCTTCAGGCTCCTAAAATTCTAGCAGAAGCCGGGCTGGCGTTAGGCTTACAATGCCCTTATGGCCAAGCCGTCGCCCGAACCGTTTGAAGTAGGCTGCCCCTGTTGCGGGGCCGTCCTTAAGGTGGATGCCGCCACGAAAGGGGTGATTTCCCACGTTGCCCCGGTCAAGCCCAAGACTTTTGCCGATTTTGAGGCTGCCGCCAAATCCATGCGCGAGCAGGAAGGCCGCAAGGAATCGCTCTTCCGCCAGGCCGTGGACGCCGAAAAGAACAAAGCCGAGCTTCTGGAAAAGAAGTTCCAGGACGCGGTGAAGAAGGCCAAAGAGGCCCCGGACGAAGGCCCGCGCATCCGTGACTTTGATCTGGACTAGTCCCGCCATGCCGCTCCGCTCTTGCTGCGTGCTGGCCCGTACCAAGGACAGTTTGCTTGGCCGATAAGCTGCTTCTTCTGGGACATCGCGGCGCGCGGCGTTACGCGGCGGAAAACACTCTCGCCGCTTTCGACCTGGCCTTGGACCACGGCGCCCACGGCTTTGAGTTTGACGTCCGCCGCACCCGGGACCTCCACACCGTTCTGGTCCACGACCCCAAACTCCACGGCCTGGTCCTGCGCCGCCACACGCTGGAACAAGTTGAAGACCGCTGCCGGCATCTGCATCATCTGCCGCCGCCGTCATTGGAAGATGTGCTCGATCGCTACAGCCGCACGGCGTTTCTCAATATTGAAGTCAAAGTCCGCGGCATTGAGGAACTGGTAGTGCGAGCGGTGCGCCGCACGCGCCCCCACCACTACTTCATATCGTCGTTCTTGCCGAGCGTGGTCAAGCGGCTGCATCGGTTGGACCGCAATCTTGTTCTGGGTGCGCTGGCGCAGACTGGGTGGCAACTTCGCCGCTGGAAGGTTCTGCCCGCGCAGTATGTGGTCCCGCACTATCGCCTGCTGACGCCACGGCTGATGGAAAAGCTCCATGACGCCGGCCGAAAAGTCGTTACCTGGACTGTCAACGACCCTCGCCATATGCGGCGCGCCGCCGAGCTGGGCGTGGACGGCATTATCTCTGACGACACAAAGCTGCTGGTGGCGACGTTGGGGTAGTGCGCCTCTTCCATCTTCATTACCTAAGACCCGCGCCTTGGTTCGCCGTCTGCTCGCCTTACATTGCCAGCGTGATGTAAGTCACTGTCTTATAATGAAGGGTACGGCATCCTAATTGGAGTTCATAATGGAACCCCGCGCGGCGGTCAGCGCACAGGAACAAAACAATCATGGCAACTTTTGATGTAGGTTTACAGGAACGCTCGGCGCAAAGCACGCACCCGCGCCGCACCGTGAACGATTTCAGCATCCAGGTGGCCACCGTGAACGGTTCAGGTTCACAGTCGGCCAACAGCGTGCTGTTGCGCAGTATTTTCCAGATGGGCGTA
Source organism: Terriglobia bacterium (assembly GCA_020072815.1). Lineage (NCBI taxonomy): Bacteria > Pseudomonadati > Acidobacteriota > Terriglobia > Terriglobia bacterium. Next base: position 192,881 of record JAIQGE010000002.1, read on the forward strand.
CCGGTTTCCGGCAAGAACCTTTTCCCCTCGAACATCGCGGGGCTGCCCACTTGGTACACCATACGCGCCAGCAAGCAGGGCTACGTTGCCCGCAAGAAGGAAATTGATTTCCTGGTGGCCATGAACGCGGAGACCGCCCAGGAAGACACCATGTCGCTGGGCAGCGGGACCGTCTGCGTGTATGACGAGCCGCTGAATCTCTCGGCGCTGCGCAGTGACGTCACCTTCTACCCCGTGCCGTTTGACAAACTGGTGGCCCAGGTCTGCCCGGACGCCAAGCTGCGCCGCCTGGTCAAGAACATGATCTACGTGGGCGTGGTGGACTTTCTGCTGGACATTGATCTCGACGAATCTGTGAAAGCGGTGGCCAAGCAGTTTTCCACCAAGAAAAAAGCCGCTGACCTGAACACGGCCGCCGTCCGCGCCGGCTACGACTACGCCAAGGCCACTTTCACCAAGCAGGACGCATTCTTCATTGAGCCCATGAATGAGAACCAGGGCAAGATCATTATTGAAGGCAACGCCGCCGCGGCCCTGGGGTGTATGTTCGCCGGCGTGACCGTAGTGACCTGGTACCCAATTACGCCCTCCACCTCGCTGATTGAGTCGCTGATTGATCTGCTCAAGACCTACCGCATTGGCCCGGACGGCAAAGCCACCTTCGCCGTGGTGCAGTCGGAAGACGAACTGGCGGCCATCGGCATGGTCCTGGGCGCGGGATGGGCGGGCGCCCGGTCCATGACGTCCACCTCCGGTCCCGGCATCTCGCTCATGGGCGAGTTCGTGGGCCTTGGTTACTACGCGGAAATTCCCGGCGTGATCTTTGACGTTCAGCGCGTCGGCCCGTCCACCGGGCTGCCTACGCGCACCGCGCAGGGCGACATTCTGACCTGTGCGTTCCTTTCCCACGGTGACACTAAGCACATCATGCTGCTGCCCTCATCGGTGGAAGAGTGCTACACCATGGCCATGGACGCCTTTGACCTGGCGGAAAAATTCCAGACTCCGGTCTTCGTCATGATGGACTTGGATTTGGGCATGAACAGCTGGATGTCCAAACCGTTCCAGTATCCGGATAAGCCGATCGATCGCGGCAAGGTTCTGAACGCGGCCGACCTGGAGCGGCTGGGTGGGTTCTCCCGCTATAAAGATGTTGATGGCGATGCCATCCCGTATCGCACGCTGCCCGGCACTCCGCACAAGGCGGCTGCCTACTTCACGCGCGGCAGCGGTCACAACGAAAGAGCGCAATACAGCGAGCGCGCTGACGATTACACCAACAACATGGACCGCCTGTCCCGCAAGTTCGACACCGCGCGCAAGTTTGTGCCCGCGCCGGTGAAGGAAGTCAGCGGGACCTCGAAAACGGGGATCATCGCCTACGGCACTTCGCATTGGGCGGTGGCCGAAGCTCTGGACCAACTCATCAAGGAGCATGGCATCAAAGCTGACTACCTGCGCTTGCGCGCCTTCCCCTTCAATCAGGATGTGCACGAATTCATCCGCAACCACGACGTGGTGTACGTGGTGGAACAGAACCGTGACGGGCAGATGCACGAGCTGCTCAAGCTGGACGCGGCGCCTGATCAAGTCACCAAATTGCGGCGCGTGCTGCACTACAACGGACTGCCGATTGATGCGCGGTCCGTGAGCGACGAAATTGTTCGCCAGGAGGCTAAGTAAATGTCGGCAACTCAAACTACGCCCGCTCCCGCGCCGGCTCCGAAGACCAACCACATCGGCCTCACCGTTCTCGACTACCGCGGAGGCAAGACTACGCTGTGTGCCGGTTGCGGCCACAACGCTATCTCTGAGCGCATCATTGACGCCGCTTTTGAAATGGGTCTGGCGCCGGAAAACGTGGTCAAGCTGTCGGGCATCGGCTGCTCGTCCAAGAGCCCGGCTTATTTCGTGAGCCGCGCGCACGGCTTCAACGCCGTCCACGGACGCATGCCGTCGGTAGCCACCGGCGTGGCCTTGGCCAACCACAAAGTCATGCTGCTCGGCGTCTCCGGCGACGGCGACACCGCTTCCATCGGCATTGGGCAGTTCGTCCACCTGATGCGGCGCAATCTTCCGCTGATCTACATCATTGAAGACAACGGCGTGTACGGTCTCACCAAAGGCCAGTTTTCCGCCACCGCCGACCTGGGCGCGAAATTGAAGAGCGGCGTGATCAACGACCTCGCTCCGATCGACACCTGCGCGCTGGCCATCCAGTTGGGCGCAACTTTTGTGGCCCGTTCGTTCTCCGGCGACAAGAAACAGCTGCTTACTCTGCTGAAAGCCGCCATGGCCCACCATGGCACGGTGATGATTGACGTGATCTCGCCTTGCGTGACCTTCAACGACCACGAAGGCTCCACCAAGTCCTACAAGTACCTGAAAGACCATGACGAGCCGGTGCAGGACGTGGGCTTCATCCCCAGCTTCGAAACCATTGACGTGGATTACGATCCCGGCACCACCGCCAACGTCCGCATGCATGACGGCTCGGCCTTGCGCCTGCGCAAGCTGGACCGCGACTACGACGCCACCGACAAGGTCAACGCCTTGAAAGTGATGGCGGAAAGCCATGAGAAAGGCGAGATGCTGACCGGCGTCTTTTACGTAAACACCCAGGCGCCGGGATTCATTGATCTGCTCAACGTGGTGGACCAGCCGCTGGGCCAGCTGCCGGAGAGCGTGGTGCGTCCGCCCAGGAAAGTGCTGGACGAGATCATGGCGGAACTGCAGTAGGAAAATTGCCAGGATTGCCAAGCTTGCCAAAATTGACAATTGCCAAGAGTGAGGGCGTCAAAGCGACGACTTTCAATCTTGGCAATTTTGGCAATTCCGGCGATTTTGGCAATTCTTCCGATCTGGCAAGGACGCGGTGGTCCCTCCGCAGTTTTTTCCCTCACGCGTACTTCCGTTAGAATCTTCCCATGCACAATCCGGGGCCGTTGTTTCGCCCGTTCGACAAGCTCATCAAGATCAAGCTCGGCGACAAGGAGTTTGAAGTCCCGGAAGGGAACATGCTCTTGCGCGGCATGCAGTACCTGGCCGCGGAAGATGTCTCCTACGGACGTTTCTGCTGGAATGAAGAATGCCAGTATTGTCGCGTCAACTATGATCTGGGCCCGGGGACGCAGGTGCGCACCGCTCTCTCCTGCAAGCTGATGGTCCAGGAAGGCATGCGGGTGACGGAGATGGCGCAGGAAATTACTTATTGTCTAAGAAGCCTTGGATTGGGTAAGAAGCCGAAATAGAGGCAGAAACGGACAAACAAAGCCCCATAGAACGCTTGGACGAACGCTCAGTGATGGCTGGGTGAAGGGCGGCTGGACTTGGGAGCCGCGCTGGCGACCCCCAGCTTGGCAAGACGGTCTTTGGCCTGCGAGGCTTCCGGACTCTTGGGATAACGCGCGATCAGGCTGCGCAACTCGACGATTCCTTCACTCTTCTGTCCCAGGTCCAGCAGCGCGTAACCTTTCTTCAGCTGCGCTGCGGCGGCCTTGTTCCCGCCGGGATACTGGTCCAGCACTTTGTTATACGACTGCACCGCGCCATTCAAGTTACCCTGGCGGTATTGCACTTCGCCCAGGTAAAACTGCGCGTTGCCGGCCAGGTCGGTGTTGCCGTAGAACTGCAGATACTGCGCAAACTCCTGGCTCGCGAGCTCGTTCTTGCCGGCGTTGTAGTCGCGTAGCGCGTCATTGTAGAGCTGGTCGGCCGGCGGCGCCTGGCTGGCCGCTCCGGGGCCGGTCGGAGATCCGCCGGGAGAGCCCGTCCCCGGAGTCGGAATGCTGTGCTGGCCAGCCTGGATGTCATCCAGTTGTTTGCTCAGCTTGGCCATGCGCGCTTTCAGTTCGTCCACCGAATCATGCAGCGCCTGGATCTGGCCGGAAATCTGGTCCACCTTGGTGGAAGCGTCGGTGGTCTGCGTGCCCAGGGTCTTTTGCAGGTTCTGTACGGCGATGCCCATTTTGTTGACGTTGTCAGTCTGCGTGGTGACCATCTCTTTCATCACGCCCATGCGCTCGTCAAACGACTGCTGCATCTTGGTCATGCTGTCCTGCATGATCTGGAGCTGGGTCTGGATCTGGATAAGCTGCGACTTGGTGTTCTGCGCGGCTGCGGGCCGTGCCGTGCAGGCGACGAAGATCAGCGCGGCGGTCAGAACAGCGATTCTGTGTTTCTGCATAGTCATGAATCCATTAGATGCTGAATTTCAAGTCCTTGAAAGAATTTTAAAGCAGACGCGGGCGCGGAGAAACCGGGAAGTAACGCCGGACGGGGTGGCAGATTGAATGCCCCGTCCGGCGCGGTGAGGTTTAGTGTGCGATCAGCACGAAGTGGTCGTGCCGGTTCCGCTGCCAGCAATCCTCGTTGGACTCATGGCAGACTTGCTGTTCTTTGCCGTAGCTGATGGTCTTGAGCGCGTCGCCGCCAATGCCGGCGCGGATCAGGAACTGCCGTGCCGAATCAGCGCGGCGTTCGCCCAGCGCCAGGTTGTATTCGGTGGAGCCGCGTTCATCGCAGTTGCCCTCAATCTGGACTCTCCAGCCGATGTGCGCTTTGAGGAACTCGGCGGTGCGGGTCAGCGCGGCCTGCGATTCAGGGCGAAGGTCGGACTTGTCATAGTCGAAATAGATGTCCTGGACGTTCTGCGCGAAGAGCTGCTCGTCGGTAATCGGCGGCGGCGTCGGCCGCGGTGTTGGCGTTGGAGTTGGCGGCGCGGTCACGTTCACGGTCGCGCTGGCATCCTGGGCTCCACCTGCGCCTTTGGCGTGCAGATGGTACGTGGTGGTGTCTGTGGGTGAGACGGACTGTGAGCCGTTGGCGTCAACTTTATTGCCGTCCAGGCTCACTTCGTCTGCATTTTGTGTGCTCCAGCTCAGCGTGGCCGACTGGCCGCGTTGAATGGAACTGGGATTAGCGGAAAGTGTAGCGGTTACGGGTTTAGGCGGTTCCGGCGTTACTGGCTTCGGCTTTGGTTTGCAGCCGTTGACCACCAACGTCAGAGCCAGTACCCCCAGGACTAACAACCAGGACCTCTTCAAGTAGTTCACCTCATGTCCTCCAAAACTCATGCGAGTTTGCGCTCGGCTTGATTCAACACAATAAAAACGTCTACCTATAACTCCAGTTAGGCTGGCTGTTGCGCCCCGTCCGCGTCAGCTGCTGCAGATGAGTGCCGTCGGCCAGCACGCTCCAGATCTGTTCACTGCCATTGCGGGTTGACTCAAACACAATATGGCGGCCGTCCGGCGACCACGAAGGAAAATCATTCCGTCCGCCATCGTGGGTCAATTGTACGATCTGTCGTGATGCGATATCCATGAGATAAATGTCCTGCCCGCCGGGCGCGCCCGGACCGTACTTGCGGATCCAGGAAAAAGCCAGCAGCAACCCGTTGGGCGACCACGAGGGCGAGACAGCATATCCCTGGTCGGTCACGCGCTGCACGTTACTGCCGTCCGCGTCCGTCACGTAAATCTGGGGCAGGCCCGTGCGCCCGCTGACGAAGGCAATCTGCGCGTTGGTCTTGGGGTTGAAGACGGGAGAGATGTCGGTTTTCCCGGTAGTCAACCGTTTGGGACCTGCGCCCGATGCGTCAGCAATGTAGATCTCGGAAGCCCCCGTGCCCATGGAGGAAGCAAAGGCAATTTTAGTCCCGTCAGAAGTCCAAGCGGGGGAATAATTGCCGCCCGGGAAGCGCGGGAAGCTGACCAGCCGCCCCAGATCAAACGAGTACATCATGATCTGCCAGGAATCTTTGCTCAGGCCGCTGAAAGCCAGGCGCGAACCGTCGGGTGACACCCGCGGCGAGAGCGCGATGGTGCCCAGCTTGCTCACTTGCTGCTGGCTGGCGCCGTCATATTCCATGGACCACACTTCTTTGTGGCCGGTACGGTTGCTGATGAAGTAGATCCTGCTCTGCGCCACGCCCGGCACCCCGCCCAGGCGGGTGATGATCTCATTGGCAAAGCGGTGGGCGATGTCCCGCGCCTTGTCGGCGGTCGCGTCTTCGCTGTATTGCTGGCCCAGCACCTGCGGTGACGCGGGGTTCTTTACGTCAAACAGCCAGCCTTGGACGTTCAACTTTCCGCCGCTCACGCCCAGGTTGCCAAAAGCCACCATGGCAGCGTTCGGCGGAGGATTGCCCCAGGCGTCCAGCTTTAGGTCATTGGGGTATCCCGGCGTGCCCGCCGGATAGAAACTCTTGGCCACCATTTCGAAGATGCCGGCGTTATCCAGGTCGTCCCACAGGACCTGGTTGAAGACCGTGTTCAGCGGCTGCGTCTGCGGATCGGCGCTGGCGGCTTTGAAGTCCGGCACCGCCATGCGGATGGGCGCGCCGCGGTTGGTGCCGGTGCGGATCCAGTCCTGCGCGTTCGCCTGGCTGAGAGACAAAAGTACCAGGACTAAGAGAAGCGCCAGGCGGGCCGCCGTGCTCAACATCCTGCGCGTGTTTGCTGACTTGCTTGCGGAAGCTATGTTCAACATGTCCCCACTTTTACTTTTTGTAATCGAACCAGAATTCCACGGACACTTTGCTGCCGGTGTATTCCGGCGGCAACGGTCCAAAATCACTGCGCTGGACGGCGCGCTGCGCCAGCTGGTCGAGCGACGGCACGCCGCTGGATTGCGTAACGCGCACGTTGGCCGGCGACCCGTCACGCATGATGTCAAACACCACATAGGCCCGGTGCGGGGCCTCCAGGTCCGGCTTGAACCAGTTGCGCGAAACCGTCTGGTTCACGCGCTGGACGTAATAAGCAAAGCGCGTGCCGAAGTCGGCATTCTGAAAGCTGAAGCCGCCTTGGGTATGCGGCGCGCTGAAAGCTCCGTACGGCCCGCTCACCGGCCCGCCTTCACCGTAGGGCACCGCCGTGTCCGGCGTAGGCATGGCGCGCGGCGGATGGACCGCCGCCGTGACCACCGGCTTAGGTTTGGGCGGCTGCGGCTTCACCTTTCCTGCGATGGAGATGCCGTCTTCGGTTTCCACCGGCTTGGGCTGCGGCGGGGTTTCGGTCACGCCCTTGGATTCGTTGGCCACAATGTTGTTGGTTTCTTCCACGTGCGGAATCGGCAAGGCGGACGCGCTCACCAGCGTGGCGTCCACGGCTTCACCGTTGTTGATGCCCCAATTGCTGGAGCTGTGCGGCCCAAAAACGTAGGCGGTAAGCGCCATGGCGCCGGTCAGCACCACGTGAAAGATAAAGGAATAGACCAGCGGTTCTTTCCACCGCTCCCGCTCCATGAACAGGTTGGCCCGAACGTAGCTCATATCTCTATTTGTTCTTGCTGATCTGGATGGGTTCCGTAACGATGCTGATATTGGTGATGCCCGCCGACTTCACCGTGCTCATGACCGTGGCAAAGGCGCCGAAAGCCACGTCCTGGTCCGCGCGCACGTAAACCGACTGCCCGCGCGGGTCGCGGATCTTCTGGTGCAACGCTGCGCCCAGTTCATCCAGCTTCACGTGGTCGTTGTTCACGTAAACTTCCTGGCCCTTGGTGATGCTGATGACCACGCGCTCCTCGGAAATCTGCTTGACCACCTTGGTCTTGGGAACGTTGACTTCAATCCCCGACTGCAACACCGGCGCGGTGACCATAAAAATGATCAGCAGCACCAGCACCACGTCCACCAGCGGCGTGATGTTGATATCGGACAGCGAGGTCTGCGTCCTGCCGTTTTTGGCGGTAAAGGCCATCAGCGCACCCCCGTGGGGATACCCGTGGTTCGTTCGATGAGGTTCAGGATCTCCAGGGAAAAATCGTCCATGCGCGCGCCAAACTCGCGGATGGAGTGGGTGAACTGGTTGTAGGCGATCACCGCCGGGATGGCCGCGAAAAGGCCTGCCGCCGTGGTGATCAGCGCTTCTGAGATGCCCGGAGCGACGGCGCGCAGCGTGGCCGCGCCGGCATCGCCCAGGCCGTGAAAGGCGTCCATGATGCCCCACACCGTGCCGAACAGTCCGATGAACGGCGTTACGTTGCCGGTGGTCGCCAGCAGGGGAAGTCTGCGCTCCAGGCGGGAAAGCTCTTCCGACGAGGCGATCTGCGCCGCGCGCTGCACCGCGGCCACGTTGCCGTCACCCTGGCGGCGATACTCGTCATACGCGTTTTCAAACACCGGCACCAGCGGGCTGGGCTTGAACTGGTCAGAGATGGCGGCCACGTCCTGCAACCGCGCCGCGCGCCGGAACGCTCGCAGAAAGCGCCCGCTTTGCGTGCGTGCGCGTTTCAAGGACGACCACTTGGACAAAATGATGGACCAGGAAATCAAACTGAAAATGAACAGAATAAGGAGAACCACCTTCGCCACAATGCCGGTTTGCTGCACCATGGAGAAAATCTCCTCGCCAATAAACATCGCAATCAAGGAAATCTTAATCATTGCAAATCCAATTGCCTCTATGAGTTACCTTTTGACCGTAACACCTTGTATGGGCCGCGTCAAACCCATGAATCCAGCCGTCCAACGGACATTAGGACAGGGACTTTGGGTCATTTCCCATCTGATGAGGGTGCGCAAATTGTGTTTTGGTTCCCCCGGACCGGTGACTCGCTTCCCCTATGATGAGGGAAAAGCCAAACGGGTTACTCGCATGGCAGCTCAGACTTGCCATGATCGGAGCAAAATCGCGGCCGGCGGGAGGAGAAGGAATGGTTTGCGTGGCTGGATTGAAGGTGTGAATCGAGGTGGAATGGATCAACTCTACTATTGACAACAACGGCGAATTAATGGCGAAATATCTGGATGGTACGACCACGAAAACCTCTGAAGTTCGACGAAATTGGTGACTGGTCAGAGCTAAAACTAGAGATTCTACGGAAATATGCAGGCGCATATACAAAGATCGTGACTAGTAAGGGCCTCCACCCAGTCTACATTGACGGATTTGCAGGTGCGGGACAACATATTTCGGAGCAGACCAGAGAATTAGTACCCGGGAGCCCATTGAACGCTCTGAATGTCGAGCCGCCATTCGAGGAGTTTCACCTTGTCGACCTAAAAGAGGAACGGGTGGACAATCTCCGAAAGCTCACTTCTGACAAGAAGAACGTTTACATTTACAGCGGTGATTCCAACGAATTGCTGGTGTCCGAAATTTTCCCTAAAGTCCGCTTTGAAGCGTACAAGAGAGCGATTTGCCTCCTTGATCCATACGGCCTACATCTGGACTGGAGAGTGTTAAAGAGTGCCGCTGAGACTAAGACCATCGAGACATTTCTGAACTTTCCAGTCATGGACATGAACATGAATGTCCTGTTCTGGCGCCCCGAGAACGCCACAGAAGAAAACATCGCGCGCATGAACGCTTTCTGGGGTGATGAGTCGTGGCGAGCGGCAGCATACAAGGAGGAGGCGACGCTATTCGGGCCGCAGGATGAGAAGCAACCGAACGAAGCGATTGTGGCGGCCTTTCGGATGCGACTGAAGGAAGTCGCTGGTTTCAAGTTTGTGCCTGATCCTGCTCCAATGCGCAATTCACGAAATGCAGTTGTGTACTATCTCTTTTTTGCAGCGCAGCAGCAGCCGGCAGATAAGATAGTGAGCCAGATTCTTGATCGTTATCGGAAACAAGGAAAAATACGTGGCTGATCGCTCAAAAATCGAATGGACTGATGCAACTTGGAACCCCGTGCGTGGTTGCACCAAGATCAGCCCAGGCTGCAAGCACTGCTACGCAGAAACGTTTGCGGAGCGGTTCCGTGGTGTCGCTGGCCACCCCTATGAACACGGGTTCGACCCACGGTTGGTTCCCGACAAACTCAGCGAACCCTTCAGATGGCCCACTCCGCGCATGGTATTTGTCAATTCCATGAGTGATCTTTTTCACGACTTCGTTCCAGATGGCTACATCGAAAGTGTGGCTAAAGTCATGACCACGGCGAGGTGGCACACCTATCAGGTTCTGACGAAACGTGCGGACCGGTTGCAAAGACTCTTATCAGGCAGGCTGCGTTTTGCAGGTGACGCAAGAAACGTCTGGTGGGGCGTCAGCGTCGAGAATAAGAAGCACGGCCTGCCGCGCATTGAGTTTCTGCGTAATAGCCCGGCACAAGTGCGGTTCTTGTCGATTGAGCCTCTCCTTGAAGATTTAGGCTCCTTGGATCTTTCCGGGATTCAATGGGTGATCGTAGGCGGCGAGAGCGGCCACGGAGCCAGACCCATGAAGCGCGAGTGGGTTATTAACATCTTGGGGCACTGTCGTGAACAAGGAGTCAAATTCTTTTTCAAACAATGGGGTGGAGTCCATAAGAGCAAGACCGGACGATTACTCAATGGTCGCACTTATGACGAGTTTCCTGAAACAGCCCGTTATCCCATTCCCCAGCGAGACGTGCGACGGCAGTGGGCTGATGAGACAAGCGCTCAAGACGAACTTCAATTGGAAGCTGTTATCTAACTATTTCGAAAAAGTCGGCCTGCAGCATTTCGCTAGTGGCTGATGTCATTGCGGTAGACTTCACCCTGCTTCATTACGAATTTGACTTTCTGCAATACCCCGGCGTCCTTGAGCGGATCGCCCATCACCGCGATGATGTCCGCCGCTTTGCCTTTTTCAATCACGCCCAGATGTTGCACGCCGATCAGGTCGGCCGCGTTTATCGTGGCGGATTGGATCACCTGCAGCGGCGTCATCCCGGACTCAATGTAGGAATCCAGCGTCAGCAAGGTGGCTTCTCCGCGGGTGAGCCCGGGGAACTGGTAGTACTCGTCAGACCCAAACGCGATTGGCACTCCCGCGGCAATGGCCCGGCGCAGCCGGCTTGACGTCCTCTCAAAGCCGCGCTTCATCGCTTCTTCCTGACGTTTGCGTTCTTCGGGCGCGGCTGCGGCGTTAATGAAATATTTGAAGCTGCCGGTTCCTGTATCGGTGGGCACCAGGTAGATGTGTTTGGCGGCCATGGTTTTCAGTACGTCGTCGGGAACGGTATAGGCGTGTTCGATGGAATCCGCGCCGGCGTCAGCGGCGATGCGCGTGGCGTCGTCGCCAATGGCGTGGGCGGCAACCTTGGCGTGGAGCCGGTGGGTCTCGTCCACGATGGCTTTCATGGTTTCCGGCGTGAGCACACGGCGCCCGGTATTCACGATCACTTTGATGAGATCAGCGCCATCGTAAAACGCCTGCTGGACGGCAGCCCGCGCCTCGTCAGGATTGCTGACCACAACGTACTCCTGGGCGACCAGGTTCTGCGCAGCCGACTGCAATTCACCAAACTGTCCGCCAGCGGCGGAGAGAGCTCGCGTGCTCACGGCCATCCGCGGACCTTTCACCCACCCGGCGCGGATGGCGTCGCGCAAGGCCACGTCACCGTTCACGCCGGAATTGCCCAGATCGCGGACGGTGGTGATGCCGGCTTCCAAGTCTTCCAGTCCCATCCTGGCCCCGAGCAGAGCGCGTTTCGCCGGGCTCATGGCGGCTACGGTCAGCGTCATGTTCGGGTCGTCGCCGTTCAGTTTGAAATCGTAGTTTTGCAGCAAGTGCGTATGGCAATCGATGAGCCCAGGCAGCAGCGTGGCATTACCCAGATCAATCATTTTTGCGCCCGGCGCCTGCGATTGCAGACTGGCCGTTGGCCCAACGGCATCAATATTCCCGCCGCGGACCAGGACGGACTGGCCTTCAAGATACGTTCCAGATTTAACGTCAAGAATCCGTCCGGCCTTGATGATGACCGGTGGCGCGGATGGAGCAGGCTGTGGTGTTTGCGCAAAGGCGATGGAACTGACGAAGGCGGCGAACAGCAGCGTCCGGCGATTCATGGCAGCGAAGTATATAACACAGGTCAAGCGGGCGATGGGTTGTGCTCAGCGGCGGTTCGTGCCAGTAAGCTGCAAGTCCCGACTGTTCCGCTTATGGCCAACGGATAGCCTGCCTTCCTCGCGTAGAATTATTGATGTAAATCCGGCTGAACCAAAAAAGGTTCAATGACCAAATGAAACTTCCGTCGGCAGTGCGAACTTTAGCGGTCATGCTGGCCCATGGGCTGGCGCTCGCCGGCGCCGCGCGCGCCGCTGATCTCAAGCCCGGCACCGTGGCGGCGTTTGACAAGTACGTCGCCGCTACGGAAGTCCGCATCAACGCTGAAATTCAAGCCGGCACGCCGTTCTTATACGTGGACGCTCTGCCTCCGCAGGCCATGAACAACTCTTACCAGCAATTGCATCGCGGAGAAATCCTGGTGCAGAGGCTGAAGACCAGGCTGCCGGACGCCAAATTCGACGTGCCCGATGGGCTGCTCCATCATTGGGTGGGGCTGGTGTTCATCCCCGGCGCGACCCTGGCCACGGCGCTCCCCATTTTGCGCGACTATGAACATCGCGTGGAATACTTTAAGCCGGACGTGATTGCCTGCCGCATCATGCAGCGCGACGGTGAAGACTACAAACTCTTTGTCCAGGTTTACCAGAAGCAGTTCACCACCGTGGTCTACAACACTGAATATGACGTTCACTGGCGCCAGCTGGACCCGGCGCGCGCGTATTCCCGCTCGGTAAGCACGCGCATCGCGGAAGCCAAAGACGCCGACCACCCTGACGGGGCCGAGATCCCGGTGGACCACGGTCACGGCTACCTGTGGCGCATCAATACTTATTTCCGCTTTCTCGAGCAGGACGGCGGACTGTATATCCAGTGTGAAGCGGTTTCACTTTCGCGCGATTTGCCCACCGGGCTGGGATGGCTGCTGCGTCCGCTGGTGACCATTGTCCCCAAACACGGCCTTACGCGCATGCTGGGCCAGACGCGCACGGTGGTGCAACAACAGATAAAGATCAGGGCTGGGCAAACCAAACCAGCAAGCTAGCGCTCTAAGCTAAGAGTTCATTGACCTTTTCAGCTTGATGAATATGGCAAAGACAACTTATGGAAGTAGACCATGCGCGGCAATGGTTTTGTGCTGGCTTGCTCTGGCGTCGGTGGCCGCTGCCGCTGACTTGAAGCCGCAGACCACGGATGCCTTCAACAAATATGTTGCCGCCACGGAAGCCCGTTTCGCCGGTGAACTCCGCCCCGGCGGCGTCTTCCTTTATGTAGATGGTCTTTCCTCTGCCGCGCGTAAAGAAGCGTACGAGAAACTGAAAGCCGGTGAGGTGCTGGTGGAAAAGCGCCACACCCAAGCCCCCGGCGTGGACGGAGACGTTCCCGGCGGCATGGTGCACCACTGGGTCGCGCTGGTCTTCATTCCCGGCGTGACTCTGGCGCAGGCGCTCCCGGTGGTGCAGGATTACGATCATCGCGCTGACCTGTACAAACCTGAGGTGATTGCCTCGCGCGAGATTTCCCACCAGGGCGACGACTTCAAGATGTTCCTGCGCCTCTACCAGAAGAAATTCACCACTGTGATCTTCAACTCGGAGTACGCCGTGCACTGGGGGCACGCGGGAGAAGGCAGGATGTTTTCGGATTCCATCAGCACGCGCATTGCTCAGGTCAAGGAAGTCGATCATCCTGATGGCGAAGAGTTTCCCGTGGGCCACGACAGCGGCTATCTCTGGCGCTTAAACACCTACTGGCGATTTGAAGAGCACGATGGCGGCCTTTACGTGCAGTGCGAAGCCCTTTCCCTCACGCGCGACATGCCTTACGGGCTGGGCTGGCTCTTGAAGCCGCTGGTCACGTCCATTCCTAAACACTCGCTCGGCCAGGCATTGGGACGCACGCGGGAAGTAGTGATGGAGAAAGCCAAAAAGACCGGGTAAGAGCGCGCCGGTAGGTTTAGCCGGCGTCTTCTTGTGACAAGGGCCGTATAATTTCCCGATGCAACTGCCTCTTCACCTGCAGAAGGCCGTCACGGCCCTTCTCAATCAACCGGGTGAGACTGAACTTTCACTCCGTGGTGCGGTCTTGGAACGAACGCGGTCCGCGGCGGGAACCGTGCCGGACGTCCTGCGTGACCTGGTGGAAAAAATCGCCGAACGCCCCTGGACTGTCACGGACGAAGACTTTGCGGGCCTTCGCGCTGCCGGATATTCGGAAAGCCAGCTCTACGAGGTCACCCTGGCAGCCGCTCTCGGCGCCGGCCTGCGGCGGTTTGATGCCGGCTTGCGCGCTCTCCAGGAAGCCGAGGCCCGTTAATGCGTCTCGCCTCTCTCCAGCAACCCGTTCACTTGTGGCAAAGGACCCGCTTTTTTCTGGCACGCGTGTTCGGCCGGCAGATCCCTGGGCCCATTCTGGCCCTTTCCTACCGGCGCAATGAATGCGGCCGCCGCCTGGCGCGTTGCGTTCAGGAGAGCCTGCGCGGCGCCCGCGAATGGCAAGTGGGAGAGATTGAAATCTTCGCCGCCTTCGTTTCCAGCCTGAACCACTGCAGGTTTTGAGTGTTATGCCACGCCGCGGTCGCGGCGAAGTCTTTGGGCGGAGAGGCAACCGTGAAGGCGGCGATTACGGACTGGCGGACGGCGGATCTCAGCGCTCGCCTGCGCGCCGCCCTCCAGTTTCTGGAGAAGCTCACGCTGACGCCGCAGGAAATCAGCAGCGGCGATGTGCTGGCCGCCCGCGCCGCCGGCGTCAGCGACCAGGCCCTACGCGAGGCCATCTACGTGTGCTTCATGCTCTCCACCATGGACCGCCTGGCGGACGCCTTCGACTTCCCCCTCCCTGATCCGCGCACCTTGAAGCGTTACGCGTGGATCGCCGTGACTTTCGGTTATCGCAACTTTAGCGTGTAGGGAAGGCGGTACCAAATACCAAGTGACAACCCACAAATTCTGGTAGACTGCGCTCGATTCGGAAACTTTCCCCATAAAGAGGCTCGGCACTTTGCTCCTCGAACTGCGCGTTGAAAACTATGCGGTGATTGACAGCCTGGCGGTGGAGTTTGCGCCGGGGCTGAACCTGCTTACCGGCGAGACCGGCGCCGGCAAATCCATCCTGATTGACGCGCTGTCACTTCTTCTGGGCGACAAAGCTTCTTCGGACATGATTCGCCACGGCGCGGAGAAAGCTGTGGTCAGCGGTGTGTTTGACGCGGAAGAAAAAGCCATCAAAAAGATTCTGGAAGCCAACGGTCTTGAGTCGAGCGACCTGGAAGACGGCCACATCATCATTAAGCGCGAAATAGCCGCCGGGGGAAAGGGACGCGTGTTCGTCAACAACCAGCCGGCGACGGTTGCTCTGCTGCGCCAACTGGCCCCGATGCTGGCGTCCATCCACGCGCAGAATGAAACGATTCTGGCCTTCGATGGCCCGGCCCGGCTCTCATTACTGGACGCGTACGCCGGCCACGATCTGTACGAACTAGGCGAAAAGTATGCTGCATGGGCCGCGATACGCGACCGCATCGCCGAATTTGAGCGCGACGAGCAGGACCGCCTTCGCATGGCCGACCTGTGGAGCTTCCAGAAAAAGGAAATCGAGTCAGCCCACCTCATGCCCGGCGAAGACCAGAAGCTGGAAACCGAGAAGCGCGTGCTGGCTAACGCGGAAAAACTTTACAGCGGCGCCATGGCCGCGTATGAGCTGCTGTATGAAGCCGATTCCTCCGTGCTGGCTAATCTTTCCGCCGCGCGCAAGCACCTGGAAGAACTGGCGCGTTTTGATCCCAAATTTCAAGAGTCGCTCACTGCGCTGCTGGGCGCCCGCGCGGCGATTGAGGACGTAAGCGCCACCGCGCGCGACTACGCCGAGGGTATTGACGCCTCGCCGGAGCGCCTGGCCCAGGTGGAAGACCGCCTGGCCTCGATGGACCTGCTCAAGCGCAAGTATGGCGGCACGGTGGATGAGGTCATCGCCTACGGAGAAGAAGTTGCGCGCAAACTCAACGAACTGGAAAATCGCGAAGACGTTCTGCGCGACCTGAAGAAGCAACTTGACTCCGCCGCTGCGGCGTATCTAACTCTGGCGCAAGCCGTCTCCAAGCGGCGCTACGCCACAGCCAAAGACCTGCAAAAGCTGGTGGAGGCGGAGATCAATCAGTTGGCCATGAAGGCCCAGTTCAAAATTGAAGTCTCCGGCAGCGACGATCGCGAGAACTGGACGGCCAGCGGCTTTGACAGCGTGGTTTATCTCATTTCTCCCAATCCGGGCGAGCCGCTGCGTCCGGTGGAGAAGATTGCTTCCGGCGGCGAACTTTCGCGCGTGATGCTGGCGCTGAAGGCCACGGTGGAGTCGGGTAAGAAAAGCAAGTCGGCGGCACAGAGGACCCTGGTCTTTGACGAGATTGACACCGGCATCGGCGGTCGCGCGGCGGAAGCCGTGGGCAAAAAACTCAAGGCCCTGGCCAAAGCCAACCAGGTCCTGTGCATCACCCACTTGCCGCAGATTGCGTCGTTTGCCGACCATCATTATTTGATTGAGAAGCGCGAAGTCGCGGGCCGGGCGCGGACGCTGGTCCGTCCGCTGAGCGACGAAGAACGCACGGAAGAAATTGCCCGCATGCTGAGCGGCGCCAAGTTAACGGAGACTTCGCGGCAACATGCCGAGCAGTTGCTGAAGGCGAATGGGTAAGGCTTGCCGCGGATTACGCGGATGAGCGCGGATTGAAGGATTGGGCATCCGCGTAGTTGCCTTGTCCGCCAACGGGCATTTCTATTGCTCACGTGCCAACTACAAAGAACTGGATAGCTGGCACGTCACTTATCGTTTCCCAAAGCTCCTCAAAGACTCTTCGAAACCCGATTAATGATAATCAACGATCTCGACCTCATAGGCATCGCCTTCAATCCAGCGAAAACAGAGCCGCCATTGGTCGTTGATGCGTACACTATGCTGGCCTTGCCGGTCGGCCGTTAGCGTTTCCAGTCGATTTCCCGGCGGACTCGCCATGTCGGCCAGGATTACGGCGCTGTCCAGTTGGCGCAATTTCCTTTGTGCGACGCGTTCGATCGCCAGGAAACGGGGGACTCGCTCACGCCTGTGCAGACGTTCCGTGTCCTTGCAGCGAAAGGTCTTGATCACAGAGTGAAAGTATAACGCTTGACGTTGAACGTCAAGCGTTATAAACTCAACGTTAGGTTGGGACGGACCGTTATGGCCAAGACGAAGCGAGGACCGCAAAAATTGCCCCCCATCCACCCCGGCGAAATCTTGCTGGAGGACTACATGAAGCCGCTTGGTCTCTCAGCGCATCGTTTGGCGATGGCCCTCCATGTGCCCGCAACCCGGATGACGGAGATCGTCCATGGCCGGCGATCCATTACAGCAGATACCGCCGTTCGCCTGGGACGATATTTCAAGACCACTGCGCGTTTCTGGCTCAACCTCCAGACCGCGTATGACTTGGAAATAATTGAAGATGAGACGCTCGCCCGCATTGAGAGTGAAGTGAGACCCCAGGCCTGACGGACTCGACCCGGCAAGTCCCTGAGGGTTGAAGCGTCCCCGTTCACCCCCTGATCCTCCCTGATCACTGCTAAATCTAGATGTTTCAATGACTTGGATTACTTAATAAATGACCCAACGGATAACCTAGAGGCTGGGAAAAGTGTCTAAAAGGGTATAATTTACAGACCAAAATGACAGTTCACGAAGATAAGACTTTATTGTTGCTGAAGCCGCGTGGTTTTTGTGCCGGAGTTGTTCGGGCGATTGACATTGTGCGCATCGCGCTGGACCAGTTCGGCCCGCCGATCTATGTCCGCAAAGAGATCGTACACAACCGCTACGTGGTGGAAGAGCTCAAAGCCAAGGGCGCGATTTTCGTAGACGAAGTGTCGGAAGTGCCTGACGGCATGCGCTTGATCTATTCGGCCCACGGCGTTGCGCCCAGCGTCCGCGACGCCAGCAAGCTGCGCAACCTGAAAGTGATTGACGCCACCTGCCCGCTGGTGACCAAGGTCCACGTGGAAGCGGTGAAGTACGCCAAAGGCGGCTACAGCATCATTCTCATCGGCCATCATGATCATGATGAAGTGGTGGGCACGCTGGGTGAAGCGCCCGATGTGACGCAGGTGGTGGGCACGGCGGAAGAAGTCGCGGACCTGCAGGTCCCCGACCCTTCGCGCATCGCTTACATCACCCAGACCACGCTGAGCCTGGACGAAACCGAAGACGTGATTGCCGCGCTGCGCAAAAAGTTCCCGTTGATTGAAGGCCCGCACGCGCAAGACATCTGCTACGCCACGCAGAACCGCCAGACGGCGGTGAAAGACGTTGCCGATTCGGCCGACCTGCTGCTGGTGGTCGGTTCAGAAAACAGTTCCAACTCCAACCGGCTGGTGGAAGTTTCCACCAACCTGGGGACACCTTCTTACCTGATTGACACGGCGGACGACATCAAAGCGGAATGGCTGACCGGCGTAAGAACCGTGGCCCTGACCGCGGGCGCTTCCGCGCCGGAAGTGCTGGTGGAGCAAGCGGTGGATTTCCTGAAGCAAAAAGGTTTCACCAACATCCGCGAAGTGGAGGTCATGCCGGAAAACGTTCGCTTCGGCTTGCCGCCGGAGATCGTGGAGGCCATTGCGGCAGCTCCTGCCGTGAGTGGGGACTAGCCTATGAGTACCAAGTCAGACGGGCATCCCGGGCAGATGCTCTTTGGAAAAATTGCGAACATGATGGAGCGCGTGGCGCAGGGCCTGAGCAGCGCATGCGATCACCTGTTTTCTCTGCAGCATGAAGACGGCTACTGGTGCGGCGAGTTGGAAGCCGATACCACGCTGGAATCGGATTACATCGCTATCCATACGCTGCTGGGGACCGGCAACCGCGGCAGGATGGTGCGCGCCGTGCCGGAGATCATCCGCCACCAGAACGCCGACGGCGGCTGGCCCATCTATGCCGGCGGTCCTTCGAATATCAGCGCGTCGGTGAAAGCCTACTTTGCATTGAAGCTGATGGGCATGTCGCCCGACCATCCTGTCCTGGAGCGCGCGCGCAGCCGTATCCTGTCCATGGGCGGGGTCACCGAGTGCAACACTTTCACCAAGATTTATCTGTGTTTCCTGGGCCAGTATGACTGGGACGCCGTGCCCGCGATTCCGCCGGAGATTGTGCTGTTCCCCAACTGGTTCTGGTTCAACATCTACGAGATTTCATCGTGGTCGCGGGCCATCCTGGTGCCGCTCTCCATCTGCTACGCCAAGAAGCCGTTCAAGAAGCTTCCAGCGGAGATGTGCATTGATGAAATTTTCGTCGGCGGACGCCACGGCCGGCACCTGCATCTGCGTTGGACGGAAAAGCACATCACCTGGCGAAACTTTTTCCTGGTGCTCAACACGCTGGTCCATTTCTGCGAGCGGTTCCATATTCGTCCGCTGCGTAAGCTGGCGCTGCGCAAAGCGGAAGAATGGATGCTGCAGCGCTTTGAGAAATCAGACGGTCTGGGCGCGATCTATCCGGGCATTCTGAATTCCATCATCGCGTTGAAGTGCCTGGGCTATTCCAACGACGACCCGCAGGTTATCCGCGCACTGGATGAATTCGAAAAGCTGGGCATTGAAGAGCCCGGCGTCGCCGGAAAATCCGAGCCAACGTTCCGCATGCAGCCGTGCATGTCCCCGGTGTGGGACACGGCCTACGCCATGTTCGCGCTGGGTGAAGCCGGCGTCTCACGCACGGACCCGCGCATGGTCAAGTCCGCCGACTGGATCCTGAGCAAAGAAGTCCGCAACAAAGGCGACTGGTCCGTGAAAGTGCCCAACGTCCAGCCCGGCGGCTGGTATTTTGAGTTCAACAACGAGTTCTACCCCGACGTGGACGATTCCGCCATGGTGCTGCTGGGCCTCAACAAGGTGGACAACCCGCGCGAGCGCTACCAGCATGAAGTCGCGCAACGGGCCATTGACTGGATCTTCGCCATGCAGTGCAAGAACGGCGGCTGGGCGTCGTTCGACAAAGACAACACGCGCATGGTCTTCCAGCACATTCCGTTCGCTGACCACAACGCCATGCTCGATCCGCCCACCGTGGACATCACCGGCCGCGTGTTGGAGATGCTGGCGATTTACGGCTTCACCAAGGACGATCCGCGGGTGAAGAAGGCCATCAACTTCATTTTGAGCGAGCAGGAAGCTGACGGGTCGTGGTTTGGCCGCTGGGGTGTGAATTACATTTACGGGACCATGCTGGTGCTGCGCAGCCTGCAAGCCATGGGCGTGGACCATCACGAGCCTTACATCCAGCAGGGCGCCGAGTGGCTGCGCATGGTGCAGAACGCTGACGGCGGGTGGGGCGAGACTTGCGGGTCGTATGACGATCCCACCACGCGCGGCATCGGCCCGAGCACGCCTTCGCAGACGGCGTGGGCCATCATGGGCCTGCTGGCCGCGGGCGATACCCGCAGCGAATCCGTGCAGCGCGGCATCCTGTACCTGCTGGAAACCCAGGGGAAAGACGGCTCCTGGGCGGAAGACCAGTACACCGGGACAGGCTTCCCGCGGGTGTTCTACCTGGCGTACCACTTGTATCGCGATTACTTCCCGCTGATTGCGCTGGCCAATTACCAGCGCGAATTTGCTGCGCTGGAGCGTGAGGGCAGCGTGGGGTACAAGCGGGGATAGGGCATCGCCGGAATCGCGCGCGATCGCAGCGTGATCGCCGTGATCGGAAAAACAGTACGAACCAGGGAGACACCGAGGCGCGGAGAAGGGCGAGATCAGGCAAAAGGCCCAAAGCGGGTTTCTCATGGAAGTCTAGTAGAAGAACGAAGCGGCTTTCGTAATCACGATCCAGCGCCGAAGGCGCGGCATAATGGTAGCCGCGGCCGTGAGGCCTGGGTAGGCGATGAAAAATAATTGAAGCCCCTTCAGGGGCGGCACAAACGAATTAGGAGACAGATTTGCCGGTACCAATTTCCCAGATGTGGACGGTCGCGAGCTACGTGCTTAAACAAAAGCTCGCGGGACGCAAGCGCTATCCGCTGGTGCTGATGCTGGAGCCGCTGTTCCGCTGCAACCTGGCGTGCGCCGGCTGCGGCAAGATCCAATATCCGGCCCACATCCTCAAGAAGGAACTGTCTCCCGAAGAGTGCTTCAAGGCGGTGGAAGAGTGTGGCGCGCCCATGGTCTCCATCCCCGGCGGCGAGCCGCTGATGCATTCGCAGATTGACAAGATTGTGGAAGGCCTGGTGGCCCGCAAGAAATACATCTATCTGTGCACCAACGCGCTGCTGCTGAAAGAAAAGCTTGACCTGTTCAAGCCCAGCAAGTACCTCACGTTTTCCGTGCACGTGGATGGCGAACGCGAACACCATGATTTCTCCGTGTGCCGCGAAGGCGGATACGAATTGGCCATCGAAGGCATGCGCGAAGCGCTGAAACGCGGCTTCCGAGTAACGACGAACACGACGCTCTTTGACGGCGCCGATCCCAGCAGCGTCCGGGCCCATTTTGACCAGATGATGGAACTGGGCGTGGAGGGCATGATGCTCTCGCCCGGCTACTCTTACGACAAAGCTCCCGACCAGAAACATTTCCTGGGCAAAGCGCGCACCAAACGGCTGTTCCGGGCCATCTTGTCTAACCGCAAAAAGACGTGGCAGTTCAACCAGTCCACTTTGTTTCTGGAATACCTGATGGGCGAACGCGAATACACCTGCACGCCCTGGGGCATGCCCACCTACAACATCTTCGGCTGGCAGAAGCCCTGCTACCTGCTCCAAGACGGCTACGCTGATACCTTCAGCGAGCTCATGGAAGCGACCGCCTGGAACGAGTACGGCACTGAGTCGGGCAATCCCAAGTGCGCCAACTGCATGGTGCACAGCGGATACGAAGCGTCCGCGGTGGACGACGGCTTTGGTTCACTGCGCGGCTTTATGGCCATGGTCCGGGCCACGCTGTTCACCGCGCATCGCGACGAAGGCGCCCTGCGGCTGCTGGACGAGCCGGTGAAGCCGGTGCACAGCTACAATCCGCTGGTGCAGATTGAAGCGACGGCGAGTGATCTTGAGGAGACCCGGGCATGAGCGGCTCAGCTAATGGGAGACAGGCCGTCGAAAACCCGGAGCGGCTTGCATCGGAGCAGCTTGCTAAAGACACCGACGCACTGGAAGTGGTCCCCGGCTTCGCCCATGAAAAGCTGGAAGGCTGGATACCCGAGCTGGCCGGCGAAGAAGAAGTCCGCCAGGCGCTGGAAAAGGCATTTGACTATCGTGGCGACGTGACGCTGACCCGCAAAAACGGAACCAAAGTTGAGGGCTACATCTTTGATCGCAGGACGGGGAAAACGCTGGGCGATTCCGTGGTCCGGCTGTATCCCAAAGACTCGGGCGAGAAGCTCTCCGTGCCCTATTCCGACATTGCTGCGCTGGCCTTTACCGGACGCGACACCGCCGCCGGCAAAAGCTGGGAAGCCTGGGTGAAAAAATACTGGGCCAAGAAGGCCGCCGGCGAGCAGAACATCCAGATCAAGCCGGAGAGCTTGGAGTAACATCCCGAACGGAGTGAGGGATCCCTTTTAGCCGCGAAATCTTATGGGCAACAAAAGCATTCCGAAGCGCGCCAGAAGAAAGAAGGGGCAAGCCTCGACCGCGACATCCCACTTGCGACAGGATGACGAGTCAGGGAGCGCCGCTGATAAACAGGTTAGGCTCGCAAGAAAGATATTGGAAGAGCATCGAAAAACCCTAGAGGCGCTTGCGAGAACCTAGCATTTCCGAGTTCGATTATTCCAGACGCGGCTGTTTTCTGTTGCAATAGGGACCCCTCCCTGCGGTCGGGGTAAAGACTGAATGAAGGCCTTCGTCACAGGAGCCACGGGATTTGTGGGCAGCCACGTTGCACGCGCGCTGGCTGGCCAGGGCGCGGACTTGCGCCTTCTCGTCCGCTCCGGCAGCAAACTGGACAATCTTGCCGGCCTCAACGCTGAGACCGTCGTCGGCGACCTGCGTGAACCCGCGTCGCTCAAGGGAGCTATGCAAGGCTGCGAATTCGTGTTCCACGTTGCGGCCGACTATCGCATATGGGTGCGCGATCCGGAGGAGATGTACAAAGCCAACGTGGAAGGCACCAAGGCCGTGATCCAGGCCGCGCAAGAAAGCGGCGTACGACGCGTGATCTACTGCAGTTCGGTGGCGACCATGGGCTTTACCGCCAGCGGCCAGATCGTGGATGAAGCCACACCGGTGTCGCTCGATGACATGGTGGGGCCTTACAAGCGGTCCAAGTTCATGGCGGAGCAGATTGCGCTGGAAGCCGGACGCCGCGGCGGCAACGTGGTGGTGGTGAATCCCACCACGCCCATCGGCGAGCAGGACATCAAGCCCACGCCCACCGGCCGCATCGTGGTTGATTTTCTCAAGCGCAAATTTCCCGCCTACGTGGACACCGGCCTGAACCTGGCGGACGTGAAAGAAGTTGCGCGCGGACATGTGCTGGCCATGGAGAAAGCCAGGCCGGGCGAGCGCTACATCCTGGGCGGCGAGAACCTCACGCTCAAGCAGATTCTGGACAAGTTGGCTGCATTGACCGGCTTGCCTTCGCCGACGATGAAAGTGCCGCACGCCGTGGCCATGGGATTTGCGGCGCTGGACCAATTTTTCGTCGGAACCGTGATGGGCAAAGAGCCGCGGGCCACGATTGACGCGGTAAAGATGGGGCGCAAGATTATGTTTGCGTCGTCGGCCAAAGCGGAGCGCGAACTTGGCTACAAGGTTCTTCCGGTGGAAGACGCGCTGCGTCGGGCGATCGACTGGTTCCAAACACATGGATATGTGCAGGCGGCCCCGCAAGCCGCGGCGGTGCGCGCATGAGCTGCCGGGTGGCCATCATAGCCGCGATGGAGCGTGAGTTGAAGCCTCTCATACGTGGCTGGGCCCTGAATATTCTGACCGCCGGCGGCAAGCCGCTGGTCTGCTATGAAAATCGCGACACCGTGGCTGTTTTCAGCGGCATGGGCAACAAGCGCGCGGAGCAAGCCGCGCGCGCGGTGGTGGAGCGCTACCGGCCGCAGATTCTGGTTTCTGCGGGCGTGGCCGGAGCGTTGATCCGCAGTCTGAAAGTCGGCAACGTGGTCCTGCCCAACGTGATTGTGGATGGCGCCACGGGCATCGAATATCGCTGCGCTGTCGGTGGACAGGTGATCGGCGGCGGTGTTCTGGTGAGCACGTTTGAAATCGCCGGCAAAGCATCCAAAGCGGAGTTGGTGGAATGCTTCCACGCGCTCCTGGTGGACATGGAGGCAGCCGGCGTGGCCAAGGTGGCCATGGAGAAGGAAGTGGGCTTCCGCTGCGTGAAGGCCATCTCCGACGAATACGACTTTGCCATGCCGCCGCTGGGCCGCTTTGTGGGCCCGGACGGAAATTTTCAGACGGGCGCGTTCGCCCGCTGGGTAGCGGTGCGTCCGCAGTATTGGGCGGCGACTCTGGCCCTGGGCCGCAACACGCGCCGGGCGGTGCGCGCGCTGTGCGACTGGCTGGGCAAGAACCTGGACGGCCTGCAGGCAGCCAAAGTTGTTACACTGGATGGAGAGTTCTCCAACGGGCGGCACTGAATGTCAACGTTGACCAAGCCGGAATTGGGCATGCAAGGAAGGATTCCTTCCACCATGCAGGCCGCTGTCTATCGCGGCGTGAATGATGTCCGTCTGGAAACCGTCCCGGTGCCGGAGATCGGACGCGGCGAAGTGCTGGTCCGCGTGCATACCTGCGGAATCTGCGGCACGGACTTGAAGAAGATTGCCACCGGGTCGCACTCCGCGCCGCGCGTCTTTGGGCATGAGACCGCCGGCCAGATTGTCGCCACCGGCGCAGGCGTGGAGAATTTCAAGATCGGCGACCGGGTGATGGTGTTCCATCACATCCCGTGCGGCGAGTGCTATTACTGCCGCCACAAAGTTTTCGCGCAGTGTCCGGTCTATAAGAAGGTAGGCGCCACGGCGGGTTTTGAGCCCAGCGGCGGCGGCTTTGCCGAGTACGTCAGGGCCATGGATTGGATCGTCCGCAAAGGCGTGGTGAAGATTCCTGACGGCGTTTCTTACGAGCAGGCGTCGTTCATTGAACCGGTCAACACCTGCATGAAGGCCATGGAAGCCCTGCGTTTGCAGAGCGGCGAAACCGTGCTGGTCATCGGGCAAGGCCCCATTGGGATCATGCTGGCGGTACTGGCCAAGCGGGCTGGTGCGACCGTGGTAACTTCCGATTTGTATCCCCAACGCCTTAAAATGAGTGAGGCGTTCGGATTACGGCACAACGTGAACGCGTCGTCGGCCGACCCCATGGAGCGGGTGCGGGAATTGACTGACGGCCGCGGCGCCGACGCGGTCATCCTGGCGACGGCAGGCAATAGCCTGGTTCGCCCGGCGATTGACGCCGCGCGGCCGGGCGGACGCGTGATGCTGTTTGCGCAGACGCAGCGCAGTGAAGTGGCCATTGATCCGTCGGCGGTTTGCGTGGACGAAAAGACGCTGCTGGGTTCCTACAGCGCGTCTGTGGACTTGCAGGACGAGAACGTACGGCTGGTGTTCAGCGGCGGAGTTGATTTTGCCCGGCTGATCACCCACCGCTTTCCGCTGAGCGAGGCGGTGGAGGCGCTGCATCTGGCGTCGCATCCTGGACCGGAGTCAATGAAGGTTGTGATCCAACCTGGAATGGAGTGGGCAAAGATTTGAAAGGGCAAATGACAGCGGCCGTCCTTTATGGCAAAGAGGACGTGAAAATCGAAAAAGTCCCCATTCCAACCCTGGAACGCGGCGAAGTGCTGGTCAAAGTCAACGTGGCGCTGACCTGCGGCACGGACCTGAAAGTGTTTCAGCGGGGCTATCACGCGCGCATGATTGTGCCGCCGGCGTTGTTCGGGCACGAGCTTTCCGGCGTGATCGAAGAAGTTGCTCCGGACGTGCGCGACTTCCGCCGTGGCATGCGCGTCGTGGCATTGAACTCCGCGCCTTGCGGCGCTTGCTTCTATTGCCTGAAACACCAGGAAAATCTCTGCGAAGATCTGCTGTTCAACAACGGCGCGTACGCCGAGTACATCAAGATTCCGCGCCGCATTGTTGAAACCAATATGCTGGCCCTGCCTGATGACGTGACGTTTGAATCTGCGGCCATGACCGAGCCGCTGGCGTGCGCGCTGCGCGGCCTGCAGGAGACAGGCGCGGACATCGGAGACACGGTGACGGTGATCGGCGCCGGTTCGCTGGGCCTGATGCTGATGCAGGTGGCCAAGCTGACCGGATGCAAAGTGATTGCCGTGGTCAAGCGCGATGAGCAAGTGAAATCAGCGCTCTACTTTGGCGCAACTGACGTGGTACAGACCACCAAGGTCAAGGACCCGGTGGACGCCATCATCAGCGCGACCGAAGGACGCGGTTCAGACGTGGTGATTGAAGCTGTGGGGCGTCCGCAGGCGTGGCAATGGTCGGTGGACATGGTGCGGCGCGGCGGCGTGGTGAATTTCTTTGGCGGATGCGCCACCGGCACCAAGGTGGAACTGGACACCAACCGCATGCACTATTCCGAGCTCACGCTCAAGGCTACGTTCCATCACACGCCGGAAACCGTGCGCAAAGCGTTCTCATTGATCGCGGAAAAGAAAGTGAAGAGCACTGACTACGTTACCGGGGAAGCGCCGCTTTCCAAACTCAAGCAGGTCTTGCAGCAGATGCTGGACCGTGGGAGCCAGATCAAGACCGCGATTATTCCCGGTCACTGATCATGTCCGTTTCGCCTGCCAATTCTTCTCCCGTCCCCGCTTCGGCCCTGGGATGGAACGCGCTGCCGGAGTCGTACCGCATTCCGGAAGCAGCGCCTTCGCTGGCCGACGCGCGCGCGTATTGTGAGCGCCTGGCCAAGACCCATTACGAAAATTTTTCCGTCGCCACGTGGTTTCTTCCGGCGAAACTCCGCCAGCATTTCTACAACGTCTATGCCTACTGCCGCATTTCCGACGATCTGGGTGATGAAGTCGGCGACGCGCAACAATCGCTGGAACTACTGGACTTGTGGGAGGAGGAGTTGAACGCCTGCTACGCCGGCGCACCGAAGCATCCGGTGTTTGTCGCTCTGGCGGAGACGGTCAGGCAATGCGGAATTCCCAAGCATGAGTTTTCTGATCTGCTGATCGCCTTCCGCCAGGACCAGACCATCACCCGCTTTCCGACGTTTGACGACGTTCTCGCCTACTGCAAGTATTCCGCGAATCCGGTCGGTCACCTGGTTTTGTACCTCTGCGGCTACAGTGATGCCGAGCGTCAGCAGCTTTCTGACTACATATGCACCGCGCTGCAACTCGCCAACTTCTGGCAGGACGTGACCGTGGACTACGGCAAAGGCCGCATCTACCTTCCGCTCGACGGCCTGCGGCGCTTCGGCGTATCGGAAGACGACATCGCGCAGCGCCGGGCGACGCCCCAATTCATCGAGCTGATGAAGTTTGAAGTCCAGCGCGCGCGTGAGTGGTTTGAGCGCGGGCTGCCGCTGATCAAGATGGTCAACAAAGAATTGGCCATTGACCTGGAACTGTTCAGCCGCGGCGGCCAGGAGATCCTGAACGCCATTGAACGCCAGGGATATGACGTGCTCGGCCACCGGCCGGTGATTTCAAAATCGCGCAAGCTCCTGCTGGTGGCGCGCGCCGCGGCAGGCAAGCTACTGTGACCCACGACCAAATCACGCACGCTTATGCGGTCTGCAAAGGCGTGGCCCGGCGCGAAGCCAAGAACTTCTATTACGGCTTTCGCGTGCTGCCTTCGGACAAGCGCAACGCCTTCTGCGCGGTGTACGCGTTCATGCGGCACGCCGACGATATCGCCGACGATCCAGCAACGGAAGTCGCGCAGAAACGGCAGAAGCTGAACGAGTGGCTGGACGCCGCGCGGCAGGTGTTCGCCGGCCGTCCCACCGACGATCCGGTGCTGATGGCGGTGGCTGACGCGCAGCAGAGATTCAAGATCCCGCAAGACCTGTTCGAAAAACTGGTGTACGGCACCGGCATGGACCTGGACATTCCTCCGCCCTCGGGCGATACGCCGGCGGTCTTGTGCGATACGTTCGACGATCTCAAGCACTACTGTTACTACGTGGCGTCCGTGGTGGGGCTGGTGTGCATCCACATCTTTGGTTATGAAGACCGCAAAGCGGAGTTTCTGGCGGAAGACTGCGGGCTGGCCTTCCAGTTGACCAACATTCTCCGCGACGTGAAGGAAGACTCCGCGATGGGGCGGATCTATTTTCCCCAAGAAGACTTGGCGCGCTTCAATCTGACCGCAGAAAACTTCTCCCGTGCGGCGCTGGCCGACCCGGCGCAGGCCCAGAATCTACGCGCTCTGCTGGAATATCAGGCGGAGCGGGCGCGCCGCTATTACGAATCGGCCAAGTGGCTCATGGAACTGGTCCACGAAGACAGCCGCGGTGGCCTGTGGGTGCTGGTGGAAATCTACAGCCGGCTGCTCAAGAAAATCACCGAGCGCAACTATGATGTCTTCACCGAGCGCGTGAGCCTGAGCCTGTGGGAAAAGATGACGGTGCTGGCCCGCGGCTTCATGTTGCGCATCGCATGAACTCAGCTTCTCATCCAAAGACTGTAGGAGTGGTCGGCGGTGGTCTGGCCGGCCTGGCCGCAGGGTGCGCTCTGGCCGATGCCGGATTGAAAGTCACGTTGTTTGAACGCCGGCCCTACGTCGGCGGACGCGCTTCTTCTTACGAACATCCCGGCACCGGCGAAGTGGTGGACAACTGCCAGCACGTTCTCTTTGGCTGCTGCACCAACCTGATTCATTTCTATGAGACGCTGGGCGTCGCCGACAAGATCGGGTGGTCCAGCGAGATCAACTTCGTCGAGCCAGGAGGGCGCATTACGAAATTCGCGCCCAGTGTGCTTCCCGCGCCGCTGCACAACGTTCCGGCATTCATCGGCTCGCCGCTGTTCTCGCTAATAAGTAAGCTGGCGATTGCGCGCGGATTGACGGCGATGCTCAAAGGCCTGCCCCAGGATTCCAGTGAGAATTTTCTTTCCTGGCTGCGCCGCTACAAGCAGACGCCACAGGCCATCCAACGCTTCTGGGAGCCGGTGCTGGTTAGCGCGCTCACGGAGGACTTGGACCGCATCTCGGTGCGCTACGCGACCAAGGTGTTTCGCGAACTGTTCCTGATCTCCGCCGAAGGCGGAAAGATGGGCGTGCCCGCCATCCCGCTTTCTGACTTGTACGCGGCGGCGGTGAACTACATACGCAGCCGCGGCGGGGAAGTGCTGCTGCGGACCACGGTGACGGGGTTCTCTCCGTCGGAAAGCGGCGTGACCGTCACCAGCAATGCGGGCGACCAACATTTTGACTTCGCTGTACTGGCCGCCCCGTTTCAGACCGCAGCAGGCCTGCTTCCTGCCGACCCGACCGGCGAAGACTTGAGGGCCAAACTGCAGCACTTTGAGGCCACGCCGATTACCGGCATCCATCTGTGGTTTGACCGCGAGATCACGCCGCTGCCGCACGCCGCGCTCATGGACCGGACGATCCAATGGATGTACCAGAAATCGAAGCTGCAGGAGAACCGTGAAGGGCCGGGCAGCTACCTGGAGCTGGTGGTGAGCGCGTCCAAGTCGCTGGTGCCCAAGTCGCGGGAAGAGATCCTGGAGCTGGCGCAGCGCGAGCTGGCGGAATTCTTTCCTGCGGCCAAAGACGCCAAAGTAGAGAAGGCGGCGGTGATCAAAGAAGTTTATGCGGCGTACGCAATTCTGCCCGGGCTGGACGAATTTCGTCCGGAGGCGGTTACCGGCTGGCCACGCGTTTTCCTGGCGGGCGATTGGACGGCCACCGGCTGGCCCGCGACCATGGAAGGCGCGGTGCGCAGCGGCTACATGGCGGCGGAAGAAGTGACCGCGTCATTCGGGCAGCGGCAGAGGTTTCTCGTCGCCGACATGGCGAAGGCGGGGTTGATGAAACTGTTGGGGTAAACCTTAACCACAAAGATGCGTACCCAGGCCTTCCGGCCTGGGCTAACTCATACCGCGCCTCCGGCGCTGGACGTTTGCCAGGGGCAGAGTCTCGCAGGCCCGTTCGCGCTATATTGAAGTTCGTTCCCTGATACCTATCCGTCTTAGAAGCTCATCCTCACCGCAAACTGGATCTGCCGCGGGTTAAAGACGGCGCGCGGCGTCCCGTATGTGGGATTGGGCGAGCCCTCCAGGAAATGCTGCGTCGGCGAGCAGCCTTGCGCCGTGGCGTTGAAGTTGCAGAAGTCAGCCGCGCCGTACACGGTGTTGAAGAAGCGCACGTTCACGGTGTTGAACAAGTTGAACGCTTCAGCAATCGCTTCAATGCTGAGCTTCTCCGTAGCTTTGAAGGTGCGGGCGGCGCGCAGATCAACGGTCTGGTAGGTGTCGCCCTTGAACGTGTTGCGCGGCTCGATGCCGACGCGGTCGTTGTTGCCAAAGATGTCGCCATTGGCGTCAAAGCCGGCAAACTTGCTGAAGTAGTTGGGCGATTGCAGCGTGACGATGGTCCCCAGGCGGAAGTTGTTCAGCAGGGCATTCATGTGCGTGGGACCTTCCACCGTGGCGTTGAGCACAAAGCGCTGGCCTACGCTGTCCGAAGACAGAGCGCGCTCGGCCTTCAGGTTCTTACTGTCCTGCGGGATGAGCACAAAGCTGGGGTTGGGACCGTCATCAATTCCTTTCGACCACGTGTAGCTCAGGCCGGCGCTGAAGTGATGGCTCATGCGCTTGTTCAAGTTGACCAGCAAGCCGTTCCACTCAGAATTCCACTTGGACGCAGCTTCAAAATAGACTGCATAGAGCACCGGGAAACCGGGCGCGGCGCTACGCGAGCCGGGAATGCCCGGCGCAGCGAAGTAGGTGTTCTTGATTCCGGATTGTCCCTGCGAGTTGTGGACCGTGACCTGACCGCTGGGGTCAGGTTGGTTCACGTTGAAGAAGCTTCCCAGGTGGACGCCCTTGGAGCGCAGCAAGCTGATGTCCAGCGCGGAGTCCTGCGTCGGCTGCAAGGAAAGGCCAAGACTGGTCTGGATGCCATAAGGCGCGGCGTGCGTTTTGTCGAAACGGGCGATGACCGCGTCGCCAAAGAAGCCGCAACCAGCCACGGTGCCGCCGGGACAGAAGCCGAGCGGCGCAGCGTCAGGATAAGCGCCGCCCAGAATGTCCGCGAGCGCGATCGAAGTGATGTTGGGCGCGCTGGCGAAGGCAAACAGGCGCGTGGTGGAGTTCAAAGAGTCTTCGTTCGGACGGCCGGGGTACGGGCCGGACGTTCCGCCGCAGGAAGGCTGCTGGCAGGCGAGCAGCGGCATGGGCAGGATTCCATGGAAAATTCCGGCGCCGCCGCGCAGCACCACGTTGTATTTCCCGCCAAAGTTGTAAGCGAACCCGGCGCGCGGATCAAACTGCTTCATTTCGTTGTTCAGGGCGGCAGCAGGGAAGGTCTCAAACTGGTAGCGCAGGCCATAGTTCAGGGCCAGATTGTTGGTGGGATGCCAGCGGTCTTGAACGTAGAAACCTGTGTAGGTGTGGCCGATGGTCCCCCTGGCCTGGTTGGCGACGTTGCTGGGAATGCGCTGGCCGGCAAACACGGACGGGTTGAAGGAAGGCTCGGTGAACGTCGGCGACTGGAACCGCTCGAAGAAAATTACGGAAGGCGCGCCCGCTTCCAGGCTGAAAGGACACTGCGCGGCAAACAAACATCCGAAGTCGGCCTCAAAGGGATAGAACAGAGGGAATGATTCGGTGGTGCGGACGTAGTTGAAGTCGCCGCCAAAGCCGATGCTGTGTTTGCCTTTCTGCCAGGTCACGTTGTCCGTGATTTCTTCCCGGGTTTCGCGATACGAGTCCGGGTTGCCGCGGTTCACGCCCATGGTGAACGTATTGAGGACTTCCATGTGCGGCTGGGTGGTGTCCGTGGGGAAGTCAAAAGTGCGGTGGGCAAATTGGCCGCGCAGTTCGTTGTTCAAATTGGGCGACAACACAGAATTCAAACTGCCCACCAGCGACTGGTCGCGGAGAAAGTTGTCTTTGAAGCCGGACGGCATGTCGAACCCGTCATTGAGCGGGGAAACGTTGGTCAAGCGGCCGTCATTGAAGAAATAACGGAAGAAAGAATACTGGTGGTCGTTGAAGGAGTGGTCCAGCTTCAGTACAAAGTTGTCATAGTCGCTCTTGCGGTTGACGTTGAGTTGTTCCGTCTTCAGGCCAAAGTTGGTCTTGAATTGATTGATGGCCGGGAGATTGGCCAGGATCACAGAATTGTAAAACGGGTTCTCATTGCGGCGCTGGCCTTCATAGTTGCCGAAATAAAATGTCTTGTCTTTTTTTATCGGTCCGCCCAGGGTAAAGCCAAATTGGTTCTGCTGCAGCTTGTTGAGTCCCGGCGCGGCCAGAATGCTTTTGGCGTCAAGAGCGTCATTGCGCAGGTATTCGTAGAGGCTGCCGTGGACGTCATTGGTGCCGCTCTTGGTGATGATGTTGACGATGCCACCCACGGCGCGTCCGGCCTCAACGCTGTAGGTGTTGTTGATGACGCGGAACTCGCGCACCGCTTCTTCGGAAGGCGTAGTCTTCTGCACACCGGAGGCGGTGGAGATGTTGTCGGCGCCATCCACGGCGATGAAGTTGTAATGGATGTTCTGTCCGGCAAAAGAAAGCTTGGTCACCGGCTCAATAATCACGTCGGTGCTGCCGGAGGTGGTGTCGCCGATGGTCACGCCCGGCGCCAGCAGAGCGAAGTCAATGAACTGGCGTCCGTTCACGGGAAGGTTGCGGATCTTTTCTTCGCTGATGACCGAATCCACCGAGGTGCGCGTGACTTCGATGAGCGGTGCTTCGGTGGTGACGGTAACGCCTTCGGTCACCGCGCCGGGAGAGAGCGTGAAATCCAGGTTCGCCGCCTGGCCGATCACCAGCCGCACGGTGCGCGATTGCGACTGGAAAGAGCGCGCTCCCGCGGTGATTTTGTACTGGCCCACGGGCAACTGGGCAATCTCATACTCGCCGGCGCTGTTGGTAGTGACCGTGCGGGCAAAGCCTGTTTCCGTATTGGCTGCTCTTACCGTGGCACTGGTCAGCACGGCGCCCGATTTGTCGAAGACTTTCCCTTGCAAGGACGCGGTGATGGTTTGCGCCGAGGCGAAAAAGCTGGTCAAGGACAGCGCGAAGCAAAGAACGATCGGGCGAAGCTTCATGGGACCCTCCGGGCAGCGTGCAAAAAACAGGGTCGGATAGTATTAAGCTTTACTAATAAATGTCAATTCAGATATAGGTCATGGGGCGAAGTGCCCGGCAGCGTTCAGTTTCATTTTGGAGCGTCTTTTGCCAGAAACGCTTTCCAAAGCACTGCCGATCTTGCCGTTTCCTTCAAACGACGAAAGCAATAGGCGATTGATTTCACCAAGTTTGCTTTTCCGGTTCTAAGGCTACTTCGCCAGCAGGGCCACGCCGATGCACACCAGCGCCGCGGCAATCCAGCGGCGACGGTCAACGTTTTCGTGCAGGACGAACTTGGCCATCACCGCCGAACATATAAAGGTTAGTGAAGCCGAGGCCGGCGCGACTAGGCTGGCGTCGCCCCAGGAGAGCGCCGTGAGCAGGCAGAAGAAGCTGAAGATGAGGCAAGCCAGCGCACAGAGAAAAATTTTATTGCCGGCAACGCGGCGAATTACCGCGAGCAACCCATGCTCCGCGCGGAGCGCGTCCAGATCGCCAATGCGTTTCATGGCGGCGGAGAGCAGCACGTCACCCGCGCTGGAGGCCATCACCAGCAGGCCAATCGCCGACCAGACCTTAAGCAAGTTCATGCTGGCCCTCCACTGGCGCTATGGTTGTTGCCGGATGTTCCGTGCGTGAAGGTCCGCGAGCCACCAGGCCCACGCCGCAGGTGATGAGCAAGACGCCGGCCCATCGCCAGGGGCTGATGAACTCATGCAGAAAATACTTTGACCACAGCGCCGTCACCACGTATCCCAGGGCGGACGCGGGAAGCACGAAGGTGAGGTCGGCCCAGGAAAGCGCGGTCAGGTAGGAGTAGAAGAAGCCGGCCAGGCACGCCATCCCCAGGATGATCCAGGGATTCACAAACGCGCTGAAGATGTGCGTCCAGTGGCCCATGCTGATCTGGCCCAGGTCATCCATGCCGCGTTTCAGCATCACGTCGCCGGTGCCGTTGCAGCAGGCGATGGCCATGTAGATGAAGATTTTCTTCCAGTTCACTTGCGCGTCAGTCTCCGGCGACCTGGGTTGCGGGCTTTTCCGCTTCCCGGCGTGCCGTGTCCGCGCGCATTTCCTTGGCCGCGCGATTGCGTGCCGCGCGCAGCTTCATGAATGACTTGGCTTCTTTGTACAAGCGCTTGCGGTCTTCAGAGTTGAATGCGGCTTTGCGCACAATGCGGAAGACGGCCTTGGGACGGAAATAATATTCGTCGTAAAACTTGTGGACCATCTCCAGCACGTGCTCGCGCGGCAGTCCGGGATATTGGATCTGCGCCACCTGGTGGCCGCCATCGTCCACCATGCGCTCGTTGCCCACGATGAAGCCGTTCTTCTTGGCGAAGTCGTACATCTCCGTGCCCGGGTAGGCGTGGGCGATGGACACCTGGATGGTTTCCACGTCCAGCTCTTTCGCAAAATCAATAGTGCGGCGGATGGACTCTTTGGTTTCGCCCGGCAGGCCCAGAATGAAGTCGCCGTGGACCAGCAGTCCCAGTTTCTTGGTGTCTTTGGTGAACTGGCGCGCGCGTTCCACGGTGGCGCCTTTCTTCACGTTCTTCAGGATCTGCGGATCGCCGCTTTCATAGCCCACGATCAGCAGGCGGCAGCCGGCATCGCGCTGGGCCTTCAGCGTTTCGTAATCGGTGGTCACGCGTGAGGTGCACGACCAGGTCAGCTTCAGTGGCTTGAGTTTTTCGCTCAGCTCAATGGTGCGCGCCTTCTGGATGTTGAAAGTGTCATCGTCAAAGAAATATTCCTTCACCCACGGCCAGTATTCTTTGGCCTGGGCCATCTCGCGGGCAATCGCGTCAGTGGATCGCTTGCGCCAGGCGTGTCCGCTCAGCGTCTGCGGCCATAGGCAGAAAGTGCACTGCGCCGGGCAGCCGCGCGTGGAGTACAGCGCCACAAAAGGATAGAGCAGAAACGGAACGTTGTAACGGCGGACGTCCAGGTCGCGGTAGTAAACGTCTGTGACGTTGGGCAGCGCGTCCAGGTCCTGGATGTCAGGACGGTCAGCGTTGTGGACGACTTTGCCGTTGGCGTCGCGATAACTGATGCCCAGGATTTCTGAAAGCGGTTTGCCGTTGGCGTACTCGACGACAGAGTAATCAAATTCGCGGCGGCAGATGAAATCAATGGACGGGCAATCCTGCAGCGTGCGTTCCGGCAGCGTGGTCACGTGCGGGCCCACAAAAGCGATCTTCAGCTTGGGGTTGGCCTCTTTCATCTTGGCGGCCAGCCGGATGTCGCCAGGGAAGCCCGGAGTGCTGGTGAACAGCACCAGGAACTCATACTGCTTGACGAGTTCAATGGTCTCTTCCGCGCTCACGTGGTGCGGAGCGGCGTCCAGCAGGCGCGAGCCTTCCAGCATGCCCGCCGGATAAGCCAGCCACACCGGATACCAGTACGACTCAATCTCGCGGGTGGCCGGCCAGCGCGAGCTGGCGCCACCATCAAAGTTCTCAAATGACGGGGGGTTGAGAAATAGCGTTTTTAATGGCATGTGTTTTGTTGCTTCTCTTTTCCTGGTTCCTGGCCCAGATTTTCGTGTCCCAACCTTGCTTTTGCCCTTGGGACACTTCCATCCCCGCACGCCGCATCGGGCGCGCTTAGGGGACGCTTAAGAATTCTATACTACCATCTTCCCGCCAAGGCTAAATAGCAGAGAATCCAAGCGGTTAGAAGCCAAGGGTGAGTGGGCGAATGGTGCATCCGGCGGGGTAGGGCATTTACCGCAAAGGACGCAACGGGCGCGAAGGGGGGACCGGGTGGGCGCGGCAGGCTTGAGCCTGCCGGCCAAGCCCCGGACCTTCAGTCCGGGGAAAAGGCTGCATGGGAAAATGAATTCCTGGCGCCGCAGGCCCGCGCGCAGCGAGGCGGAGCGCCAAAGCGATTTGCGAGAACTCTGGAATCGCTTCAATGTTCTTGGAGATGACCTTGCTTTAGGTGACAATATGGTTAGAAGCTTCTATGGCATTTAAGAAAGCCCCGCCTCGTCCTGCTGTGCCGGATAGCCCAGATGAGTTGTTCCGGGACTTACCACGGCGCAAGATTCCCGACGTATTACCACACCAGCGCGAGATCATGCGCAGCTATGCGGCAATGCAAGCGGATGTCGCCGATGTAGCATTCCAGCTTCCGACTGGTAGCGGAAAGACTCTCGTTGGGTTGCTCATCGGGGAGTGGAGAAGACGAAAGAACCAAGAAAAAGTTGTCTATCTCTGTCCAACCCGGCAACTGGTTAACCAGGTTGTGGAGCAGGCAAAGGACAAATACGGTCTTACGATCATCCCTTTTCTCGGATCGATCAGAGATTATGAGCCAAATCGGAAGGCCGAGTACAAGAGCAGCGATAGAATTGCCGTGACGACATATAGCAGTCTCTTTAATACGAACCCTTTCTTCAAAGACGCTGATGTCTTGATCGTGGACGACGCCCATGCTGGTGAGAGCTACATATCCAAGCTGTGGACGCTCTCAGTTTCACGAAATAATCCGAAACATGGAGTAATCCACGCTGCTCTCCTTGAAGTCTTGAAACCACTTTTGGATCCCGCCACATTTGTACGCGTTTCCGGCAAGTGGGAAGGAGGTGTCGACCGGAACTGGGTCGACAAGATCCCGAGTCCCGACATCATTAGTGTGGATGACGAGATTACGGAGATTTTCGACGTCTACGCCGAAGCCGCTGATCTGCATCATTCATGGTCCATGGTCCGAGGGCACCTGCGAGGCTGCAATTGCTACGTGTCTGGCGATGAGATCTTGATCAGGCCACTCATTCCACCCACATCGACGCATCCGCCCTTCTCGCAGCCGAAGCAGCGCATATATATGTCAGCCACATTGGGTGCAGGCGGCGATTTGGAGAGGCTTGTAGGCCGTAGTCCTATCAAGCGTCTCGCGGTACCTCAAGGGTGGGATCGACAGGCTGTGGGTCGGAGATTTTTCATATTTCCTAGTATGTCATTGGGTGATGAAGAGACTGTCGCCCTTAGACGGGAAATGATGCGGATCGCGGGGCGCAGCCTTGTATTAGTGCCCAGCGATCGTTTGCGGAACCAAATAGCAGAGGATGTCGAAAGTTCCCTCGGGTTCCCAACATTTAGTGCGGATGACATTGAGAAATCAAAGAAGAAGTTTATTGGCTCTAAGGAAGCAGTGGCGGTTGTAGCAAACAGGTACGATGGCATCGATTTTCCGGGTGACGAATGCAGGCTTCTTTTCATAGAGGGGCTCCCCAAAGCCATGAACATCCAAGAACGCTTTCTCATGGCGCGAATGGGGGCCAACGTGCTTTTTAATGAGCGAATTCAGACCCGTGTTCTGCAGGCGATTGGAAGGTGCACTCGATCACTCGAAGATTATTCGGCTGTCGTGATTTCCGGCGATGAATTGCCCGACTATCTCGCTGACGCCAAGAGGAGAAAATTCCTTCATCCCGAGCTTCAAGCAGAGTTACAGTTTGGCGTTGAGCAGTCAAAAGGTGTCGCGGTAGAAGATGTTCTTGAGAATTTCCAAATATTCCTGCGAAACGATAAGGAATGGGAACAGGTAAACGAGCAAATCGTGAGCGGGCGGAAGCAGATGGCCCAGCTTCCGTTTCCTGCACTGGATGAATTGGCAGCCGTTGTCGCTTACGAAATAGATTTTCAAGATGCCTTGTGGCAAGGAGACTATGAATCTGCATGTGAAAGTGCCGAGCGCGTATTGGGTGGCTTAGCCAAACCGGATCTTCGCGGTTATCGGGCTTTGTGGCATTACTTGGCTGGAATTGCAGCTTGGCTTGCCTCGGCCGAGGGCGTCCCTGATTTCGATACCAAGGCTCGTACCCACTTCGATCAAGCTAAAAAGGCCACTACGGCGGTGCCTTGGCTAGCGCGATTATCACGATATGGTCTGAAAAAGGCTGGATCCGCGGCCCAAGATGACGACGGCCAGAATGAAGCCGTTGTGATGGAACAGGTTGAGCGACTGGAGGCGGTTTTGACTGATTTAGGAACTACCCATGATCGTTCATTTGCACGACGAGAGAAAGAGATTCTTGATGGTCTGGCATCGGCTGAGCAGTTCGAAGTTGGGCATAGACTGCTGGGTGAGCTACTTGGTTTCGAAGCGGGGAAAATTGAACAAGACGGCTCGCCTGATCCGTGGTGGTTAGCGGGGAAATACTGTTTGGTCTTTGAGGATCACGCTGCGGCACAAGATGATGGCTTAGTCGATGTCAAGAAAGCTCGACAGGTGTCATCCCATCCCGCGTGGATGCGTGACAATGTCCAGGGCAGCTCTGGCGCAGAGATACTTCCGGTTTTGGTCACGCCTGTTAAGAAGGCTAAATCGACTGCGATGCCACATCTCAAGGCCGTCAGTATTTGGCCCTTGAGTGAATTCCGAGCCTGGGCCAATTCATCTTTAAGCACTGTCAGGGAGTTGAGAAAGACCTTTGTCGAAGCTGGAAACCTTATTTGGAGGGCGAATGCAGCAGAAGTGCTGAAGTCGCGAGGAATCGCGGCGCCGACTTTGTTTTCAAGGTTGAAGGGAAAAATTGCCGCAAACTTTCTCAGATCAGTTTCCTAAGTTAGCCTGTCTGCCTCAGCGAGACTTCCGCGCTCCGCGGAGCTGCGCGCGGGCCGACGGCAGTAAGGAAGGGGCGCTTCCCGGATTCTTACCCGGGGCTTACGCACCCGGGCTAGGCTCTTTCGCCCTTCGGGCTGGAGAGCGGTGAGGTAAATTCGTCCTGCACAGCCGGGGGCGCCTCCACCCCGCCGCACGAGGCGTGCGCCAGGGACCCGGGCTGTGCCACACGAGTCCGGGCAGGAGCAGCGAGGTACACTGTCCTATTTCGCCATTGATTCGTAGGCGAACAAAAGGTATAATAGCTCAGCCATTAGCACTTAGCCTTTGGCCATTAGCCAACCCAAAAAACATCAAGCTCAATGGCGCGACCGTGACCCGGGAGAATGGCCAGATTCGACGCGATTTGAGGCCGGTTTGACGTGATTGGGGCCCGATTCGGAGGCTAATTCCTTCGGTCGAGTGAGCTAAGCCCTTTGGAATCCTAGATGAGGCCATAGGGGGGTGGGGGACGCCGCGCGAAAGCGCGGCAAGATCGCCGGAATCGCCGAAATCGCACGACATCGCCGTGATCGGAAAGACAAAAGAAATGAGTGAGACTGTGTACAGGAACGGGAATTCAACGGTCGCATGCAAGGCGCCAGAGGCGCGGTATGCGTATTACCGCCGGTGCCGGGAGTTCAAGAAGAACGGTGAGCAGTGCAAAGCGCCGGCAATGAAAGGCGCGCACATTTGCTACAGCCATGCGGGGCAGAGGGAACTGGCGGAGCGCCGGGATGCGCAGCGGCGGGGGTTGTTGGAAGAGGTGGTCCGGCGGATGCGCAGCCGGGGAAGGCCGGAGTTTCAGACGGCGGACGTCTTCATGGATTTCAATGCCATACAGATGACGCTGGCGGTGATGGCGCAGGCGCTGATTGACGGTCGCATCGATTGCAAGACGGCTGGACGGCTGGCGGTAGTGGTCCAGATGGCGGCGAAGCTGCTGCGCCTTTACCACAGAGGTCACAGAGGGGCACGGAAAACAGCCTTAACCACAAAGGACACGAAGGATCACAAAGGAAAACCGGAGCCAGTTGGCCGCGAAGGACGCAACGGAACATCCACCACCCACGGCGCGCCGGGGCCGGCGGAGGCACGGAGACACGGAGAAGCGAGCGTGAGCCGCTGCGCGGCTGGTCTAGATGGTTCGACTCGCGGCATGCCGCTCACTCACCATGACAAGTTGAAGCGCGGCGGTTTGCAGCGCCGCGCAGCATTCGCGTTACCACTGATCAGCACTGATGACACAGATCAGCTCAAGGCAAGATTGTCCAAAGAGGCAAGGTCTCCAGAATTGCCAGAAGCACCGGAATTGCCAGACCGGCCAAGATCGCCTGACCGGCCAAAATCGCCAGACCTGCAAGAACTGCCAGGGCGGCTCAGCCTGCCCAGATCGTCGGGTTTGATGATGGTGGAAGGCACGAGGAGGGTAGGCGTCGCCAAGATGGAGCAGGTCGAAGCAGCATGAGCTGAGGCGAGGTCGAGCAGAATGCAACACTGGCTGGGTATCCGGTCGAGATCACGATCTTTGACAACTTAATCTTCGACAGCTTAATCTTTGACAACCTGGAAACGACAACCTGGAAACTCTGGGCTCTTGCGCGCGGGGATAGGCGTATTCGCGGGTGGGATGTTATCCTTGTGTGTGCATGATTTTCCTCTGCACGGAGGGGTTACTTGGCAGAAGTTCGTTTACAGGAAGGCGAGCCGCTGGAGAACGCGCTGCGCCGGTTCAAACGCAAGGTCCAGGCGGAAGACATCATCAAGGAAGTCAAGCGGCACTCGTATTACCTGAAGCCGGGTGAGAAGAAGCGCGTGAAGCAGGCCCTGGCGCGCAAGCGCGCGAAGAAGAAAATTCGCAAAGACCGCGAATCCCGTCCCGACCGCGACTAATCGCCCGCCCCCATCCGCCCTAAACGGCGGTCCGCTGGAATTCTATAAAATGTGAGGGATTGGTCCATCCAATCCCTCGCTCGTTTGCGCAAAACGCCCGCGAATCTTGACTCGCGGACTCCTGCATGCATTTTCTTCAGCCCACCTTTGGCCGGAAAAAGCACGACAATATCAGGTCCGCAAACGCTCCAAGCGCCGTAGGCGCGAACACAAGTTAGCCCACCGGGAGACGAGCGAATGCGAAGCCGTAACGGTGGGTAGGCATGAAGAGAGACACGAGAGCCCCAGCGGGGCGGCACAAATCATGCGCTGGCCGGGCCGACGACGCGGTCCCCGTCTTGCTGCCCGACGCCGGCAATCAGGACGCTACCCGTTTGTGGTCCGGTATCCCCAGAACGCGCCGTATCTCTTTCGCAGAGTGTCCGTGTTTCTTGACCAAGTCTGTTAATTCTTCTTTGGTTACTCCCAGAGCCTTGGTCCAGTAGCGGACTTCGTAGTCTTCCTGGAGACTGATCAGGAGTCGGTCCTTGGGCCCGCGGATGGTCTTGTTGTCTGGCATGGTAGTGCCTCCTTACCTGCAGATTGGATGCCTGGCAAGACATCGTTGTGCCGGACAGCCCAAGATTTGCGTCCGTTTCTTTTCTGTCACTCTCAAGCCGGGTGAATAACCTCTACGGGGAAAGACCCGGAGTCAACTTTCGATAGCCGCCGCCAACCTGGCGGTAGTAGCCGGGGCCGTCGGGGCCGTTCTCCATCCAGTCGGTGGCGTGTCGCATAAAGAAAGTCTCACCGGTTTCCGGATCGTGAGCATACTCGGTCCCCAACTGCCGGTTGTACGTTGACGACTCTGAAGCTGACCCGCGCCTGCCCAGGTCCGTGCCGGGAGTAGGTCTGTACTGTGCCTGGCAGCGGATGGATCCGCTGGCCAGGACGGCAATCACGCCCAGCGACGGCCACAACTCTTTAGGTCCCCTGGCTGTGCGGAAGATAAGCACATAGCCGCCCGTGGACATGGGATAAACGGAATACATGGCCGTGGTGTGCGTGTACGCATTCTCGAAGTCCTGCACGAACATCTCGCCATACTGCTGGACTTGCGACATCTGCTGGATGGGGCCTTGCCCTAACGCTTGGCTCGCCTCTTCCACCTTCTGCTGCACGCATGCCCGCGGGTCAGCACAGTAGGGCCTTCGGCCCTGTATGAATACCGCGGTGAACGCTTCGATGGTGTAGGCGCCGCTGAAAGTGCCGTTTCCAATGGAAAAGCCCTTGCCGTCGGGGAGAACACCGGTCACCTTCCAGCCAGCGGGAGCTACTGCGCTGCAAAAGCCTCCCTGCAAGGGGAAAGCCGGGATTCCGCCGGTTGGAGCTTGCGCCACTCCCTGGGACGGAGGTTGCTGAGCTGGTGGCACGGCGCGCGGTCCCGGAGCGATGGGCCCAGCGCCGGGAGCAATGCCACGTTGGCCGACTGAAAAACTTTGCTCAATACTCACGAAGGCCGGTTCCAGCGAACTCAACTGGTCCATGGGGACGGAAAACATCAGCGCGAATCCGCGATTGCCCACGGAAATTCCAATGATGCGCAATGCGGAAGGCTCGCCGCGCGGGTTGGTCCCGGTAAAGACGACAGCATATGCCGGCTGGCCGGCTACCGTGGGCTGGTCTTCGCGCACCAACTCCAGTCCTTGCCATTGCGATTGCAGTTGCCCTGCCAACTGCGAGCAGATTTCTTGCGCGCTGGCTGTGGTCTGCAGCGCGAGAATCGTGACGTAAGCCGGCGGCGCCGCGATCTGCACTGTGTTTTCGTCCAGGGCCGTTGCCTGCCAGCCCTGCGGGACGCCTACCGCAAAGCGGCCCTGCCGGTCACGGAAGACGTTACTGCGCGGTTGGGCGCCGCTTGCCAGGACGGGCAAGCTGAGCGCACTCACTAGCAATGAGAAGATAATTTTGCGGAAGATAATTTTGCCAACCATAACGTCCTCCATTTGCGCTGGCGGAGCGGAGGTGAGGACCGGACTTGCGAAACCCGCCTGCATGCGCTCGGCATCGAAGACCGGGCCGTACCGCGGACCGCTTATGGTCGGGACATCGAAGGAATGAGCTTCACAGCCAGAAACAGCCGGAATGTAAGGCCAGATCTCACCTGTCTGTATTTATCCGTCCCAGCGTGCAGGCAGCGCAGTGACCCCAGTCACGGCACAGTGTGCGAAGCCAAGGCCTCGTATTTCATCTCCAGTGGTATCCGGGAGTGCTAAAATCGCATGTAGGTAAGAGCGCCCCTCTCGTCTAAGTTGACTCTGTTCGTAACCATCGCCCCTCGCCGATAGCAGAGTCGCCGCAAAAAGGAGTTCTCCCATGCGTCGCAGTGTTTACATTTCTCTCATCATCCTGGCATCTCTAGCCACAGCCATCTATCTCGCGAGTTGCGGAAGTGGAACGCAATCCATTTCAACCACAGCTACATCCGTCAACGTGCACGTCAGCGATCCCGCCACCTGCGGAGCGCCGCAAGGCCAGTTCAGCCACGTCTATGTGACCATCACCGATGTGCTGATCCATCAGAGCGCCACTGCCGCAGTCAACGATGCCGGATGGGTTGACCTGACTCCGGACTTGAAGGGCGCGCCCATGCAGATAGACATGCTTGGGTTGGCGACCAACCAGTGTTTTCTGGCCACGCTGGGTTCCACGGGAATCCAGCCGGGCACGTATCAGCAGATCCGCGTGATGCTGGCCGATAACTCCGCTACGGTCGCCGGCAACAAATGCGGCAGCGCGGCCAACTGCGTGATGCTCACCAGCGACTTGAGCAACACGCCGCATGCGCTGTTGCTTTCCTCGGAGTCCAAGACCGGCATCAAGATTCCTTCCGGCCAGCTTGCCGGGGGCCAGTTCACGGTTGCCGCGGGACAAGTCAAGGACTTGAACATTGACTTCAACGCCTGCGCGTCCGTTGTGGTGCTGGGCAATGGGCAGTTCCGGCTGAAACCGGTGCTGCACGCGGGTGAGGTTTCCACCACCTCCGCGTCCATCTCAGGTACAGTGCTGGACGGCGTAACCCGGCTGCCCATCGTCGGCGGCACCACCGTAGTGGCTCTCGAACAGAAAGACATCCACAACGTGGACCGCGTGATCATGGAGACGGTTGCCGGCGCGAACGGCGCCTTTGTCTTCTGCCCCGTGCCTGCCGGCACATATGATGTGGTGGTCACGGCGATCAACGCAGCAGGGACTTCTTATGCGGCCACAGTGATCACCGGCGTGCAGCCCGGCAACTCGTTGGGCAACGTTCCCCTCACGGCGGCGGCGCTTCCGGCTTCCATCAAAGGCCAGGTCACAACCAGCACCGGCAGCGCGGCCACGCCAGCGGACCTTGAACTCTCAGCTTTGCAGTCCATTACTGTGAACGCCACCAACGTGCTGATTACTACTCCGCTTCCGCAACTTCCGGCCGCTACGGCTACGCTGGTAACGGCTCCGGCGGTCGCTCCGGCCACTTGTCCGGCGAATACTGA
Organism: Terriglobia bacterium; assembly: GCA_020072815.1. Classification (NCBI taxonomy): domain Bacteria; kingdom Pseudomonadati; phylum Acidobacteriota; class Terriglobia; species Terriglobia bacterium. The sequence goes on from JAIQGE010000002.1 coordinate 236,927, forward strand.
TTGCGTGAGTTACACGCTCGCGGTGCCTGCGGCTAACCCCAGCGTGGGCGCGTTCGTCACTACCGGGAACCAGACGCCGGCGCCGCCGCCCGCGGGCACGGTCACTTACACCATGGACGCCCTGGCCTTTGTTCCCGGCTCGGCCGGCGTTGCCAACTGCAACCCTGCCGCCCTGCAGACCGTTCAAACCAGCGCAAGCACACCGCTGACCGCGACGGCGGGAATCTCGGTCACGGCCGCAACCATGGCGTTCACCGGGTGCCAGTAACGATTCAGTGGGCGGCGCTCATACCCGCTCAGGTTCTGAGGGTGCGACTCCTGTCGCGCCCTTCTTTTTTGCCAACCTCACCATGGGGGCGAACGGCGGGGATCCTCGTCCTAACCTTGTGCTCTACCGCACATCCCACCTTCCCATTCCCGTGCTAGACTCCGCACGCTGAGGAGACCTAACCATGCCCACCGTACCGCACGTTGAGAAACACTTTACCGGGACCGCGCTGGTCCGCGACGTCGTCATCGGAATGTCGGACGGGCTTACCGTCCCGTTCGCGCTGGCCGCCGGCATCTCCGGCGCCGTAAGTTCCAGTCACATTGTGGTCGTCGCCGGACTGGCGGAGATTGTGGCCGGCTCCATTGCCATGGGACTGGGCGGCTACCTGGCCGCCAAGAGTGACGCTGAACACTACGAGAGTGAACGTCTGCGAGAAGAATCCGAAATCGTGAAGCTCGTAGACGCTGAGGTGAAAGAAACCAGCGACATTTTTCAGTCCTACGGGCTCACCGAAGAAGAGACCAAACCGGTGGTCGCGTCTTTGCAGAAGCGCCCGGCATCGTGGGTGGATTTCATGATGCGTTTTGAGCTTGGACTGGAGCGTCCTGATCCCAAGCGCGCCTTCGTCAGCGCCGCCACCATTGCCGGAGCCTATGTTGCCGGCGGCTTTATTCCGCTCTCGCCATACATGGTCTTCCACACATCGTCGCAGGCGTTCTGGTATTCGGTGCTGGTTACCCTGGTGGCCCTGGCGGTGTTTGGCTATATCAAGGGACGTTTCACCGGCGCCAAGCCTTTGCGCAGCGGCCTGCAGACCGTGGTGATCGGCGGCCTGGCGGCGGGAGCAGCGTACCTCATCGCCAAGCTGATCTCCTGACAGTTTGTTGATACTTGCTCTGGAGATATCGAACAATTGATGAGTATGTAAAATGGCATGAACTTGAAGCGTAAGCGCATCCCGTTTTCTGAAATTCTTCGCGAACACCCTCGTGCTGTTCTGTGTTCGCGGAGAGACACAAGAACCTCATTGTGAAGAATGCTCCAAGCGCCGAAGGCGCGAAAGAGTCTAGCCCACCCTAAAGGCGAGCGAACGCGAAGCCGCAAGGGTGCGTAGGCTTCAAATAGAAATGTAAGCCCCAGCGGGGCGACACATCTTGCTTGTCTCCGCGCCCCTGTGGAAAATCCCGTTTCGGCAGCCACCTCACCGGGGTTCGGGTCCTATCTTCTCCGTGTCTCCGTGGTGGACGTTTTGGTCGTATGCACATGCCATAATTGTCCGCGCAAAGAAAGGGTATTTCCTGTGCCAGAGCTGCCGGACATCGTTGTCTACATGGAAGCGCTGGAGCAGCGCATCGTCGGCCACGTGCTGGAGCGCGTCCAGATTGCCGGGCCGTCGCTGCTAAAGACCGCCACGCCGCCCATCGAATCTGCGCAAGGATGCACAGTCGCCGCGTTGCGACGCATCGGCAAGCGGATTGCCATCGGACTTGCGTCTTCGTCCGATACGCAAAACCTATGGATCGTCTTCCACCTGATGATCGCCGGCCGCCTGCATTGGAGCAAGCAACGCAAAGTCCCTGACGGCCGCCGCACGCTCGCAGCGCTGGATTTCCACTCGGGCTCGCTCACGCTTACCGAAGCCGGAACGCGCAAGCGAGCGTCACTGCATGTGGTGGCGGGCGACGATGCGCTGGCCCAGCTTGATCCTGGCGGCATTGACGTCTTCTCGTCCGATCTCAAGAAATTCACTGCCATGCTGACCGCGGAGAACCACACGCTGAAGCGTTCGTTGACCGATCCCCACTTCTTCAGCGGAATCGGCAAGGCTTATTCTGACGAAATTCTTCATCAGGCGCAGCTTTCGCCGGTCGCGCTGACGCAACGCCTGAAGCCCGATGAGATCAGCCGCCTCTATGATGCGGTGCGCCACACGCTGGCCGAGTGTACGGACCGGCTTCGCGCGGAAGCAGGCGGCAAGTTCCCGGAGAAAGTCACGGCGTTTCGTCCGGAGATGGCTGTCCACGGCCGCTATGGACAGCCGTGCCCCCGCTGCGGCGCCAAAGTCCAGCGGATACGCTATGCGTCCAACGAAACCAACTACTGCGCGACCTGCCAGACCGGCGGCAAGCTACTGGCCGACCGCTCGTTGAGCCGGCTGCTTCGCCAGGATTGGCCACGGTCCCTGGACGAAATGGAAGAGAGACTTTCAGGCAGCAAGTAGCTATTCTCTGCCTGCTCCTGGCCAAAAGCCAAAAGCCAATGGCCAATAGCCAAGAGCCAAAAGCAAAGCCCCCAAAGTCGCTTTTCCGTTTCCGCTGCGTCCTAATTAATACCTTTAATTCAATTCCAATAATCCTATAATCAAGATTTCCTATAAACGGCATCACAGAGCGGTTTCGGAGTTGTTGTGGATAGACCGGATGACGCGGGGCATCCCCTGCATCGCAGTGCGAGCGCCGGCGCACATCAACTCCGAAACAGCTCTCGTATCACACACGTATCGTCGTCAAAAGAAGGTAGCTTATGCCGCCAAAATCGAAGAACCTTGAAGTCATGGAAATGCAGGTGGAGGCGCAAGCGCTGAAGAACGAACTGGAAGACCTTCTCATGCTGGCGTGGCTGTGCTCGAATTCCAAAGACGACATCGCACATCCCATCCGTTTTGAATCCGTAGTCAAGTACGACGCGTAAGAGCGTCCTGCGGCGTTGCTTTCGCCTGATCATCGGCGGCGTGCCGTATTACAATTCCTCCGCTATGCGCAAAGTAATTCTGGCCGTTGGCATCAGCCTGGATGGCTACATCGCGCGTCCTGACGGGTCGGTGGATTTCCTCTTCATGACCAAGGACTTTTCCATGGCGCCGTTTTTCAAGACCATTGATGCCGCGCTGATGGGCCGCAAGTCGTACGACGTTGCCATGAAGATGGGAGGCGTCAGCTTCGGGCCCAAGGTGAAAGTTTACGTGTGCTCCCACACCCTGCCGCCGGGCGAGCGCGATGGCTGCATCTTCACCAGTGAGTCGCCGGCAAAGGTGATTGCAGACATCCGCCAGCACCCGGGCAAAGACATTTGGCTGATGGGCGGCGGAGACCTTGCCCGTCAAGCTCTCATCGCCGACCTGGTGGACGAACTCCACTTGGGCGTGGTCCCGGTGCTGCTCGGCGAAGGCATTCCGCTTTTTCCCGGCGGCTTCCCGCAACGCAACTTCGCGCTGCTGGAAAACAATACTTACTCGCGAGGCCTGATCGAGCTCAAGTATCGGCGCGTGCGGTCCGGGGCGAAATCCAAGATCACGAAATCCAGGGCCAAGAAATTAAAGACCAAATCGCGATCGGGCAAGTCCAGCCGCTGATTTCGGTTTTCGCGCCGGGGGGTAGACGTAAGTCCGTGCAGGCCCAAGGCTCGTGTGGCACAGCCGTTCTCGGCTTTGCTAGCGTCGCACCATGGCCGCGGAGCGGCACGTCACATCCGCGTGTGACGGCCATCACAGCCCCGCCGTGACACTGCCGCCATACTTTCCACTCGAGTTCATTTTCCAGGGAGAGCCCCATGAGCACAGCCGTAGCCAGAATTTCAGCGGAAGAAGCCAAGCCGCTGCAGTTGGTCCCCAAGCCCGCCGTTGCCGCCGTAGCCGATGAGCATCCGCTTCTGCCGGTTTTTGTCGCCGGCTTCATTGCGTTGATCGGCGCGGTCGCCTTTGTCGGCAGCATCGTGGTGTGGCTGTCCATCCGTTATTCCGGCGTGCTGGCCCCGTAGCGCGTCGTCCAGAATCGTCTCTTTGCTGAAGCGCCGCGCGCCAACCAGGTCGCGGGCGAATTCGCGTGGACTCTTGCATAGCAACAGCCTTCGCGAACACTCCTGCTAAGCTGTCCGAGTGGAGATCGTATTCCGTCCGGCGGCCCTGAGCGACGCCCATTCGCTCGCCACCCTGATCTGCCTGGCATCGCAGTCGCACTACAACACCACCGGCTTTGAACTGAGTATCGGCGGCACGCGTGAGCACCAGCACGCGGAAATCAGCCGCCTGGCCGCGGCCACAGCCCGCTCCTGGTTTCATTTTTCCCATTTTGAAATCGCCGAAGCTGATGGCCGCGTGGTGGCCTCGGCCGCCGGCTTCGACAAAACCCTGGCGGAAAAGGAACTCCCCGCGGCGCTGCGTGAAATCGGCTGGACGAACGAGTCTCTGGTCGCTCTGGAGCAGCGGCTGGCTGAGCTTTACTCAAGTTTTCCGCCGGAACCCGCGGGCTTCTGGACGATTGATCACGTCGCGGTCTTACCCTCGGTCCGCCGAATCGGGCTGGCGCGATCGCTCATAGAGCGGCAGTTCGTCCGCGGGCGCACCGCAGGATTTCATCAGTGCAAGCTTGACGTGTTTGCTGGCAACGTCCGCGCGATCACGCTCTACCAGAGCATGGGATTTCAGATGACTGAAACTTTCGGCGAAGCGGCCCTGCGCAAGCTGTTGGGCCGTGACGCGCTGCTGCGCATGACAGGGACGATCTAAGCACAAAGGCTGACTCGCTGGGCGGATAGCTCACGCCTCGAATGTTGTACCGAGGTGGCGGCGGACTTCAGCAACAACCTGCATTGCTTCATCTTCACTCAGGTATTGTCCAAAGGAGTAGCTTCTGCGCTGGCATTCGAGCAGGAGTTCGGGAACCAAGCCAAAGCTCCATCCTTTGCTCATGCGGACCCCGCGAACTTCACTCAAGGGTATCGTCCTCTCGCTTTTCCACAGCCATGCAATTCGTCGCAGGGTCAGCATGCCGGATGAAATCGCAATTGTGTCTTCTTCAAAGTCGGTGCGAAGGGTATGCAAGAACAGTCCAACACAGGCGACGCCGGGAATACTGAGGAGGAACAAAGTCCGGAAGGCCACGCCGGGATCGCTGAGCGCGAGGCAGGCAATGAGCACAAATATGACCAGCGGCATTGCCGCCCCAAACTTGCTGCGGTTGGCTCGCTTGGCAATCGTAATCTTCCAACCATCGTGGCTATGGCCAACCGACACGCGAGACTTCGCAGCATCCTCGAAGCGAAACATGTGACTTACCGTCCCGGCCCCAGCGCCCACGTCTCCAGTTCGCCGGTCTGGCGCAGCAGTTGGACTTGCGCTCTGTCCAGCTCAAAGCTTGATTCCAGGTAAGCCGCGTAGCGCTGGTGCTCGGCGATGCGCGCGTTCTGCTCGTCTTTCACCGTCGCTTGCCCGGACTCAATCCTGGCGTGCGCCGACTCAATGTCTGACTGCGCCAACTGGTGCTCCAGTTGCGCCACGTCGCGCGCCGCCGCCAGTTGCTCGACTGCGCGCTGCAGCTTCAGCGTCTCCCCGCTGACTTGCTCCTTCACCGCGGCCGCTTCTTTGTGCGACTTCTGGGCGTCAGCCTTGGCGGCGTCCGCCGCGGCGTGCTGCGTGGCGTTGAAGAAGGGGAAGCGGATGGCCACGCCCGCCGTCACGTTGTGCCGCTGGAATTTCTGGAAGAACTGGTCGTAGTTGTTGAAGCGCGCCAGCACCGCGTATTGCGCCACCAGGTCCACCGACGGATACAGCAGCTTGCGCTCCGCGCGGGCGCGGAAGTCTTTGATCTGTGCCGCGTCTTCAGCAACCTTTACCGCCAGGCTCTTCTGCGCCGCTTGTCCGGGAAGGTCGTCATCCTGGGAAACGTCGTGCAGGGCTGGAATGGTTTCCGTGGAAGTCCTGATGGCCTTGGCGGGAAGGCCGGTGAGCTGGGACAGTCGGAGCCGCAGTTGGTCGGCGGCGGCCTGGGTTTGCGCGATGCTCAAGCGCGTGCGCGCCACGGCCAACTTGGCTCGCGTGGTTTCCACCTGGCTGTCCAGCCCTTCCTGCACGCGTTGGTTCACGGTTTCCTGGAACTTGGCGGCGGCCTGCCGCTGTTCGCGCTGCACAGAGAGCGACGACTCCAGCAGATCAAGCTGGATGTAACTCACCGCCGTTTCCATGATCACGTCATCGCGCCGCGCGGCGTTCTGCGCGCTGGTCAGCTCAACGTCCGTCTTTGCCGCCCGGATGGTGTCGCGCTGAGCGGGGTTCCACAGCGCGCCTTGAATGTTCACGTTGAAGATGGAAGGAGCGGCCCCTTCCAGGCTCAGAGGGAAGCCGTACGACCAGCCCAGCCCGGAGCCAAAGACCATCTGCGGCACATAGGCGTCGCGCGTTTGCGAAACCGTGGCCCGCGCGCGCTGCAGGTCCGCCATGCTCACGCCGGTGGCCACGCTGTTTTTCAGCGCCAGCTCAATGGCCGTCCGAAAGGGAAGCGGCTTGTCATTCATGGCCTGGGCCTCTGCTCCGGCCCCGGAGTCCTGGGCGGAAGACGACGGCGGGAAAATCAGCCAGCAGAGCAAGCAAGCAAGCAACATGGTTGCGCGAGTATTTGATTTCATTTTGTTTTCACCTTGCGGAAATGATCGTGAGAGAGCGGGAATGCTTGAGATTCTATCGGGAAACCCGGGCCAGCGCATCCCGCGCCGGACGGTACTGTCCCGCCAGCGCCAGCGCCGCTTCGTATTCACCGGCTGCGGCCTTGCGTTCACCGTTTTTCTCCAGCAGTTGGCCCAGCATGTAGTGCGCGCGAAAAGCCGGACCGTCTTCCGCGGCGCCGTCACCGGCAAGATAGTGGCGCAACATTTGCATGGCCCCGGGGAAATTGCGTCCGGTGCGGAGATAGAGGAAGGCTCCGTCGTATTCCGGGATGCTGTCCTGCCGCGGCGCGATGAGCGACTGTCCGATGGCTGCTTCCATCTCCTCCATGCGCCCTGACCGCCGGTAAAAATACGCCAGCTCAATCCAGTAGCGCGCCTGGTTGCCGCTGAGCTCCAGGGCCTTCTTGAACTGTTGTTCGGCGTGTTTGTTGCCTTGTTTTTCTTCCACCCGCGCGTAGATGAACGCGGAGAGGCCGGGATCCGCCTTGGCCACGGCGTCCGCCTGCTCTCGGGCTTTCTTCTTGTCGCCGCCCAGGAAGCCGGGCGCTTCCATGTAGTACTCCGCCAGGTCAGAGCGCGCGGACAGATTGCTGCCGTCCAGCGCAACGGCGCGTTCGAACTCCGCTTTCACTCTTCTGGCCAGCGTGTAAGCGGTGAAGGGATTGGAGTTTTCCGCTTTGCGTCCGGCGGCACGGCCCAGCCACAAATGGTAGGAGCTGTTCGCCGGCTCCAGCGCCACGGATTTTTCCGCCATGCGCAAGGCTTGGTCCCAGTGCTCCAGTTGGAAATAAACGCGGCAGAGCTGGTTGTACGCGGCGGCATTGGCGGGATTCTGGTCCAACTCAGCGTCCAGCAGGCGCCGCGCTTCATCCGCCTTGCCGGTTTTGAGCAGCCCTTCCGGACTGGGGTCCGCCCCCAGTGCCCAGCACGCGGCATTCATCGCTAAGAGCAGCAGTGCCAGCGGCAGCAGCAGCGATGACATGCGCCTCAACGCTCGACCACCCTGACTTCAGTTCCGCTGCGCAACGGCTGAGAATTCATTGCGCCCAGGGCGATCTGCGCTCCTTCGGAGATGCCCGAGGTGATCTCCACGCGGGTCAGGCTGGAGATGCCGGTCTGCACTTCCTGTGCCTGAATTTTTTCTTCCACAATCTTGTAAACGTAACGCTTGCCCTCCAGGTCATGGACGGATTCGCGCGAGACGGTGAGCGCGCCCGGGTGGCGGGCCGTCAAAATGCTCACGTTTACGTTTACGTTGGGCAGCAGCTTGCTGTCAGAATTATCAATTTCACAGGTGATCTCGCCCACCGTGCGCGTCCCCACCATGGTCACCACGGTAGGTACGCGACTGAGCGCGCCGGTCCATAAGCGGCCAGGCGTTGCGTCCCACTTCAGCTCTACTTTTTGCCCCTTGGCCAGGCGGCCGATTTCCGGTTCGTCCACAAAGGCCCGCACCTGGACTTTTTCAAGATTGGCGACTTGCACCAGCAGCTCACCGCCGTTGACGTACGAGCCGGGCTTGACCGGGATCTGGTAGACCGTGCCCGCGAAGGGGGCGCGGATGTTGGAATTCTTGAGCAAGTCCTGGGCGGCAGCGTAGGCGGCGCGGGCCTGGTCGGCGGACGCCGCCACTTTGGCGATTTCCGGCGAAGAGAAGCGTCCTGTGAGCTTGGCTTGCAGCAATTGCAGGTCAGCCTCAGCTTTGTTCAGCCGCTCCTGCGCCGCCACCACTTCCGCGGGCGACGCTGCGCCATTCCGTTGCAGCCGCTGTACCGACTCCAGGTTGCGGCGGGCATCGTCGCGCTCAATCTGCGCTTTGGTCTGCTCAGCCCGGATGGTCAGCAGTTCTTCGTGCGTCCCGCCGGCTTGCACGGCGTGCAAGTCCGCTTCCGCGGCGCGCAATTGCGCCAGGGCTTTGGCGGCCAGGGAGCGTGCTTCAGCATCGTCCAACTGCAGCAGGAGTTGCCCCGCGCGGACGTGGTCTCCCTCGCTGGCCAGCACTCGTCTGACCGTGGCCGGCGCCGGGGCATGCGCTTCAAAGTTGCGCACCGGCTCAATCTTGCCGTTGGTGGAGATCACGCTGGCGATGTCCTGGCGGACGACTTTTTCCGCGCGCACGGAAACCACCGTGGTGCGGAACTTCATCCAGCCGGAAAAGACAATCACCGCGGCGATGACAATCCCCACCACGCTCAGCAGCCGCCGCCGTTCCGAGCCGTTTTGTCCACGCTGTGCCATCAGTTAGAGGAAATTCAAGTATAACCAAGCGGCTGCAAACACGCGACTCATCCCGCGCCGTGGCAACGCCCGTGAACCTGGCCAGTCACGCTCCCGGCCAGCGTCACTAGCCTGGATTGGGTTCCCGTATTCCACCGATTTTGCGCGTGTTCCCGCCCGCTGCACGTCGCCATTTACAATAGTCGCGATGACCCAGCGCACCGGCTACACTGACGATCACGCCAAGTCCGGGCTCGACCACCGTTTCCCGGCGATTGATACCTGGCCCAACCAGTTTCCCGCTTACGAAATCGTCATTGACGTCCCGGAGTTTACCTCCGTATGTCCCAAGACCGGCCTGCCTGATTTTGGCGTGCTGGAGATCCGCTACATGCCGGCCAAGCGCTGCCTGGAACTGAAGTCGGTCAAGGAATACCTGCTGGAATATCGCAACCTGGGCATATTTCAGGAAAACATCGTCAACCAGGTGCTGGAAGACGTGGTGCGCGCAGCCAAACCCAAGTGGGCGATGGTGCGCGGCGTGTTTCGCCCCCGTGGCGGAATCGGGACAACGGTGGAAGCCAAGTGGCCGAGAGGGAAGAAATAGCGCGGCGGCTCGCTACTGCCGGCCTCGCAGAATCGCGGCCATGATTCTGGGGCTGCGGCGGCCGTGGAGCACGGCGATGATAGCCAAAGGATCTGTGTCCGGCGCATAAGCGATGAGATAGTCTCTCACTGTGAGGAATCGCAATGGCCGCGAAGTGATGTCCGGCCTTCTGTGGCCCCGATGAGGAAAAGGCACAAGACTGCGTACAGCGTCCAGAATTTCTTGTCTCATCTTTCCGGCAGCCACCGGACTATCGCTGGCGATAAATTCCCAGATCCCTGTGATGTCTAGTGCGGCGAGTGGATGAAGCTGGAAGCCGGGCCCCGGTTTCATTGCGACGAGCGTCGTTTGAGCAACTCTTCTTCTCGTTGCCGAAGGCTTTCAAAGAACGCCTCACCATCCACCGGCTTGACCTTGCCGCTCTTGATGTCGTCGTAGCGCGAATCAAGCATTTCGCGGACGTGGATCAGTTCCTCCAGGTAACCGGCAACCACATCCTGCACCAGCTCACTCTTGGCGCGTCCGGTCTGCGCCGCTAATTGATCCAGCTTCGCTTCCAGCTCGGGTGTGAGGTTCACTTCCATAACGACTAGCCTAGGGACATCAAGGGCTGCTGTCAACGGGTACTGTGGGTCAGTTCGGACTGACCCACTACCCGTATCAGCGTCTAGCGATTCGCTTGCGAATTGCGGGCCTTTAGGCAGACGCTCACACTCCCAACTGTCCCGCGATCTCCTCCAAATGTTCGTTTGCGTAGCGGACAGCCCAGTTCAAAAGCCGCGAATAAAGAAAGATAGACCCCGCCAGCCCGGTCAGACCCGCCGCCAGCGGCAGCCATGTCAGATGGAAGAGCCAGGTTGCCAGCACCACGCCGCCGATGATCGCCATCAGAGGAAGGTTCACGGCCAGCGACGCGAAGCCCGCGGCGTTGGACGTCATGCGGGAACTCATCTGCGTAAGGTCAATCCGTCGCGGCCAATAGACTGAGATCACGTTGCCCGCGCCGATCTGGACAATCAGCACGCACAAAAAGCCCGCGATCACCGCCGCCAGCAGGTCCCACGATACGTGCCGGATCGTCACAATGATCACGGCGCCAAGCAGGAAACACCCGGACATCACCGCGCCCTGGGTGAGGCTTTTGGCGATGAACACTTTTCGCAGCGAGAGCGGAGAGAGCAGCCAGCGGCCAAAGCCCTCGCGGTCCATGCCGAACGTGTTGTATGACAAGTTGGAGACCGAAAGCGCCATCAACGCCGCGAACGGACCCAGCATGCCGCCGCCGCTGGAGAAAAAGGGCAGCTTTCTGCCTGGGCCTCCCAGGGACATAAAGGCAAAGAGGATGAGCGGGTAGAGCAATTGCACAATCAGCCGCGAATTCTGCCGCAGGTAGCGCATCTCTTTTTCAAAGATCGCGCTCACGGCTTCGTCCACCAAGGGCAGCCGCCATCCTGGTTTGATCTTCAGGTCACGCTTCACGGCCACGGTCTCCGCGTAGATCTCTCCCTGATACACCTTGCGCAGGTTTCGCACCTGGAGCCACGCGGCCAGCAGCAAATACGCCAGCAGTATGCCGGCGGGAAGCAGCTTGTCCATGGCCGGCTGGGTCACGCTTTGTGCGGCCAAGCCCGGCGGAGAAACCTGGAGCAGACCGGAGAACACATCGCGGGCCCACGCCGGCGGATGAAAACGCTTGACGTCAATCCAGCCGTTGAACATGAAGTTAGCCATCTGCGGCAGCAAAGCCAGAAGCAGCAGCAAGGCCACCATGCGCTCCCGGCCTTTGCGCGTGCTCTGGAAACGCTCGAACAGGCCGATGACGATCCGGTTGCAGACCACGTTGAACGCGGCAAAGACCGCAAATGCCAAAGCCGCGGGAAGCGCCCACTCCGCGCGCGCATAGACAATGCCCAGCCAGATGCTGAACAGCCAGCACAGGCCGGTGAGGGCCGCCGGATCGAAAATTCCGTACGCCGCGTTGAGAAAGAAATACAGCCGCATGGACACCGGATAACGCGCCACTTCGCGAAAGTTCAGCCCGGGCGAGTAGCCTTCAAACAGCACCGGCGCAAGCTGCCAGATCAGGAACACCGCCCACAGCAAGCCTGCCAGGACGTTGAATTTGCCGCCGGGCAGCAGGGCCACGGTTGCGGCGAAGAAGCCAGCGCTGGTGCCCACCACGAACAGCGAGCTGACCAGGTATCCCACTGACTGCATCGCCAACTCCGACTTCCGGTTGCGCCGCCGCAGGGAGTTGCGGAAGAGCTGCCAGCGCAGCCGCAGCAGCAGGACAAAATGGCTGTTGGAATCGGCTAAAGCCAGGAAAGCACCTCCGCGTCCTGCTTCTGGCCGCCGACCACCTGCAGAAAAATTTCTTCCAGCGTAAGCGCGGTGCCTTCATGCCCCGCCACTCGCACTCCGGCGCGCAGTTCTTCCAGCGACCCCGCCGCCACCAGCCGCCCTTGCCGGATGATGCCGATATGCGTGCAAAGGCGCTCCACCACCTCCATCACGTGCGACGTGAGAAAGACCGTTCCGCCGTGCGAGATAAAACGCTGCAACAGCCGCTTGAGCGTGGTGGCGGCAATGGCGTCCACGCCTTCAAACGGCTCATCCAGAAACAGGATCGCCGGGCCGTGAATCACCGCCGCGGCCAGCGCGGTCTTTTTCTTCATGCCGTGCGAGTAGTCGGCCACCAGCTTGTCCGCCGAATCGTTCAAGTCCATGAATTCCAGAAGCTCGGCCGTGCGTTCGGCCGCGATAGCGCGGTCCAGGCCGTACATGCGTCCAACAAAGTTCAACAGCTGCGCGCCGGTCAGGCGCTCAAATAGCGCCAGCCCTTCGGGCACCACGCCGATGCGGCCTTTGATCGCGACGGCGTTGTGCTCCAGGTCCAGGCCGAGCAGACGGATTTGGCCGCTTGTGGGCTTCAGCAGGCCGGTCAGCATCTTGATGGTGGTGGACTTTCCCGCGCCGTTCGGTCCCAGGAAGCCGTAGAACTGCTGTTTCTCGACCGTTAGATTCAAGTCATCCACGGCCACCAGCGAGCTAAACGTGCGGCGCAGCGCAATAGTTTCCAGAACGATCTCAGCCATGTTGCTCCATGGTCAGCAAAATGAAGAACTCCCCAGCCTGATGCGACGGCGAGGTTTTAGTTTAGCGCAGTTCCCCGCGGATATAATGGCGCAACCCAATGTCCACCAAGACCTATCCGTACACCATGCTGGCGGTCCTGACCGGACTGAACATGCTGAACTACATTGACCGCAATGTACTGTTCGGTGTTCAACCTCTGATTCAGAAAGAATTCCCCCGCAGTGATGCCGACTATGGCTTTCTCACGTTCGCGTTTTTTATTGCCTATATGGTTGCGGCCCCATGCGTTGGCTGGTTGGGGGACCGCTTCTCCCGCAAGAACATAATGACAGTGGGCATTCTGATCTGGAGCGGCTTTACGCTGTTCACATGGATAACGCACACGTTTGGCCAACTGCTATTTCGCCATACCATTGTGGGAATTGGTGAGGCGAGCTATGCGACTATTGCCCCCACGCTCATCGCCGATTCATTTCCCGTCGAGCGACGCGGGCGCATGCTCGCGGTTTTTTTCCTCGGCCTTCCGTTCGGCAGCGCCCTCGGGCTGATGCTTGGCGGCATCGCCGGGCACCATTGGGGATGGCGCATGCCGTTCATGGTAGCCGGCCTTCCCGGGTTCGCGCTGGCACTGGTTCTCTGGTTCCTGCCCGAACCGCCCCGTGGATTGTCTGAAGCGGAAGACTCCTCTCCCTCCCGCTCCACCGTGGCCGGGCTGGCTAGAAACGGCGCCTTCATAACGGCAACGCTTGGCATGGCCATGTATACCTTTGCCGTCGGCGGCCTGCAGCAGTGGATTCCAACTTTTCTTGTGCGCTTGCGCCATGTGCCGGTCGACAAGGCTGGGATCATTTTTGGGGGCATGGCTGGCTTCAATGGGATTGTCGCCACACTGCTTGGCGGATGGATTGGCGATCGCCTGCTCAAGCGTTACTTCGGCGCTTATTACACTTTTTCCGGCATCGCAATGTTTGTGGCGGTGCCGTTGATGGTGGCCACGGTTTATGTGACCGGAAGTCTTATGTTCGCCGCCATGTTCTTGGCTATATTCTTTCTCCTCCTTGGAACGGCGCCCACGAACGCGGCGTTGGTGAACTCTGTGGCCCCTAGAATCCGTTCTACCGCGCTGGCGGTGAACATTTTTGTGATTCACCTGCTGGGAGACGCAACCTCCCCTTACCTGATCGGCGTGATTTCCGGCAGGACCTCTCTTCAGACCGGGTTCTGGGTGGCCTTCGCCGCCGCTGCGCTCTCTGGAATTGTCCTTATCTATGGCGCCCAATTCGCGCCGCGCCCCAAGGCCGCCTGAAGATGCTTTGGTTTTGCTGGATTACCGGTGTTGGGCTGGCTCTGGTGTGGACGTTCTCTGTCCTGCAAGCCGCGCTGAACCACCATCGCATGGCTGACATCACGCAGCCAGCGTGGGACCCGCCGCAGGACACAGCCCTGCCTTCGCTGACCATCGTGGTTCCCGCACGCGACGAAGCCGCCGCCGTCGAACCGGCGCTGCGCTCGCTGCTCCATCTGGATTATCCCAACTACCAGGTCATCGCCGTGAATGACCGCTCCACTGACGAAACGGGAAGAATCATGCAGCGGCTGGCTTCGGATCGAGAGGCTCGCGGCCGGTTGCGCGTGCTCCACGTCCAGAATTTACCGGAAGGCTGGCTGGGCAAAACGCACGCCATGTGGCTGGGCGCGCAACAAACCGCGATTCCCGGCGAGCCGCCCTTTGGCGCGATGGGGCCGAACGCAGCCAGCGACTGGATTCTGTTTACCGACGCCGACTGCGTATTTCGCCCGGACGCCTTGCGCCGCGCCATGCTCTACGCTACTAAGACGGCGATAGACCACCTTGTGGTGTTTCCTACCGCGATCACCGCGTCATGGGGCGAGCGCATGATGATCTCGTTTCCCCAGGTTTCGGCCAACCTGGCCATACGCCATTGGAAGGTGCGCGACCCCGACGCCAAAGATTCCATCGGCGTGGGCGCTTTCAATCTCATCCGGCGTGCCGCCTACGAAGCCGTTGGCACCTATGAAAAGCTGCGGCTGGCGGTAGTGGATGATCTGAAATTGGGCGAAGCGGTCAAAGCAGCCGGTCTGCGGCAGGACGTGGTCTTCGGCCCGGGCCTGGTCAGCCTGCGCTGGGCGGTGGGCGCGATGGGCGTGGTCGCCAACCTGGAGAAAAATTTGTTTGCCTTCTTCCGCTTCCGCATCAGCCTGGCTTTGGCGGCGTGCGCGTTGTTGTTCACGCTGTGCATGGCGCCATTCATTGGGCTCATCCTGGCGCCCGGTTGGTCGCGCGCCGGCTTTGCCGTTGCCGTGGCGATGATCGCCGGCTTACACGCGATGACCGCGCGCGTCTCGCGCATCTCGCCGCTGATCTTCATTACCTTTCCCCTGGGCGCCGCGCTTTTTCTCTTTGCCGTGTTGCAATCGGCGTTTCTGGCTTTGCGCGCAGGCGGCGTCACCTGGCGGGGAACAAAGTATTCGCTGAAAGAGTTACGGAAGGGAAGTGGTTGACGACATGATTGCAACAGAGATGTGACCCACAACGTCAGTGCTTAGGTTGTACATTGCTTTCCTTAACCTGTCATCCTGAGCGAAGCGCCAGGAAGATGTGCGGTTCACCGTTGCTGAAAGGCGCGGAGTCGAAGGACCCCGCCGATGCTTCCGACACAAACGCAGCGACGGGGTATTCTCACAAGATTCCTGGACCAGTTGTGTGAGATGGGGCCAGGAGATTCTGGGAAAACTCCCCAAAGCCACGTTTAAGGATCTGAGCAGTGTCGGGGTCCTTCGACTCACCCTCGTCCCACGTTGCGGGACTCGGCCATCGCTCAGGATGACACAGCCCGCGGAGCGTGGCTAAACTTCGCAATCCGCGTTCATCCGCGCAAATTTGCGTAAAGTTCTACCGGAACAAGTTCTTCAAAATGAAAATCGCGTTTGCCGGACGCTCCGCCAGGCGGCGCATCAGGTAGGGATACCACTCCGTCCCGAAGGGAATATAAACGCGGCAGCGCCAGCCGTCTTTGATCAGTTTGAGTTGCAGGTCGCGGCGCACGCCGTACAGCATCTGGAACTCGAAAGCTGAAGCTGGAATCTTTTCCTTTTGCGCAAATTCGATGGTCGCGCGGATCATCTTCTCGTCGTGCGTGGCGATGCCATGGTACACGCCGCTCTTCAGCAGCATCTTCATCAGCTTGATGTAGTTGGCGTCAACGTCGGCTTTGTCCTCGAAGGCGATGTCCGCCGGTTCTTTGTATGCGCCTTTGCACAGCCGCACGCGGATTCGCCCGGCGATGAGTTGTTCAACGTCTTTTTCGCTGCGCTTCAAATACGACTGGATCACCGCGCCCACGTGGCCGGCGTTCTCGGCTTGCTGGTGCAGGCGATGGACAAAGTCCAGCGTGCGCTGGGTGTAGGCCGAGCCCTCCATGTCCACGCGGACAAAGCTGTTGATGCGCACGGCATGCTGCACCAGGTTGGACGCAATCTCATAAGCCATGTTCTCGTTCACGTCCAGCCCCATGTGCGTAAGCTTAAGGCTCACGTTGGCGTCCAGCCCCTGTGCCGACATCTGGTCCAGCATCTGGTGGTAAAGCTGCGCGCTGTGGCGGGCTTCGTCAGCGTTGGTGACGTTTTCGCCCAGGTTGTCCACGCTCACGCCCAAGCCCAACTGGTTCATGGCCCGCGTGGCAGCCAGCGCGTCTTCCACTTGCGTGCCGGCCACAAAGCGGCGGGAAAGCCGCTGGCCAAACCAGGTCTTCTCCGCCGCCGAGCGGATGGACTTGCTTTCAGAAAGTGAGATGAAGGCGGCCCTTAACACAAGGCTCCTGCACGGCGGGAATTAGTCATGAGAGGCAAACATATTTTTGTAACACATCACCGAACTTTGGCAAACTCAGGTTTGCGTCAACCTGATCACCCGATGACCCGATCACGCGCGATCACCCGATTTCATTACCGCCCGTGTTCCTCCAAGAATTTCTCCACCTCAATCGCCGCGGCGCAGCCTGATCCGGCGGCGGTAATCGCCTGGCGATAGCGGCGGTCCTGCACGTCGCCGCAAGCATAGACGCCGGGGACGTTGGTGTGGACAAAGTCGCGGGTCTTGAGGTAGCCGTCGTGGTCCATGTCCAACTGGCCGCTGAACATCTTGGCATTGGGCACATGGCCAATGCCCAGGAACATGGCACTGGTGGGCAGGTCCCAGACTTTTTGGGTCTTCACGTTGCGCAGCTTCAGCGCCGTCACTTCTTTCGCTGCGACATCTTTCACTTCTTCCACGATCGTGTCCGGCAGGAACTCGATCTTCTCGTGCATACGGGCGCGGTCCAGCATGATCTTGGACGCGCGGAAATGGTCGCGGCGATGGATCACCGTCACCTTGGTGGCAAAGCGCGAGAGGAACAGCGCTTCTTCCATGGCGGAATCGCCGCCGCCGATCACCGTGATCGGCTTGCCTTTGAAGAAGAAGCCGTCACAGGTGGCGCACGACGAAACGCCGTGGCCGATCAGCGCCTGCTCGCTGGGCAGGCCCAGCCATCGCGCTGAAGCTCCGCTGGCGATGATCAGCGTGTTTGTCTTCTCCGTTTTGCCGCCGCCAAAATCCAGCGTAAACGGCCGCTGAGAGAGATCGGCTTTCACCAAGTGGCCGGGCTTGAACTCCGCGCCAAAGCGCGCGGCCTGCTTGCGTATGTTGTCAATCAGTTCCGGGCCCTGTATGCCTTCCGGGAAGCCGGGAAAATTTTCCACCAGCGTGGTCATTGACAACTGGCCGCCCGGTTCATGGCCTTCAAAAACCAGCGGCTTCAAGTTGGCGCGGCCCGCGTAGATGGCGGCGGTGAGCCCGGCGCAGCCGGTGCCGAGAATTACGGTATCGCGAACGGAGTTTTCCATACTGTTGTTTGGATTCCTGAACGGCATTTTGGTTTCAGCGGGTCACTTGGACTTCTTTTTCGGCGGCGCTTTCGCGCCTTCCGGCTTGGCGACCTCGGCATTGAGCCAGCTGATGTCCGTGCGGAACGCGCTGCGCAGGCCCAGCGCCTTGCGGTAGCGGGCCATCAGGTCCGATGCGTCGCGGAAGAACGGTTCCAGGGCGCTCTGGTCCGCATCCGGGCAACGCGCCAGCACAATGGACTTCTTTCCATAGCGCTCCAGCCGGATGCGCGTTACCGGCGTATCTACGCTCAGGACGGCGAGGGGTGAAGCGGCGCTCGCGGACACGCGGTCTTCGAATGCGATTTCGTGAAAATCTTTGGCGTCACGGCTGCGCAACACCAGGGTCTCCACCGTGTCTTTCTCGTCCGTACTCATGGAGTATTGCGTGGTCATCAGCGACGAATCCGGCGTCATGTCGCGGCGCAGGCGGACGAACTTGGAGTCCGGCGAATCTTTCATGGTCGCGCGCCCGCGAGACACTTCAAAATCGCGGCTGAAGGCCGGCTTGACCGCCGCCTTGGCAAACACGCTCTTGATCTCCGCCAGTTCCTCCGCCGGAGGCTTGCAGACGTTCAGCAGGTTCAGCTTGACCGGCGGCTGGCCCTCCGGAGATTGCGTGGGCTTGGGTGCAGCCTGCTGTGCAGCCGACCAGGCGCTCAGCGACAAGGCAAAGATGACGAGGGATGCGGGCTTGAACACGTTGAGAATTCTACAAGAAAGATCGGGTGATCGGAATCGGGTGATCGGGTGATCGCGCGTGATCGGGTGATCTGAGGCCGGGGAAACAACGATTATTCCCGATAGTCCAGCGTAATGCGGACTGCATTACGAAAACGGTGCAGTCGGTGCATTATTCCGATCACCCGATCACCCGATGTCCCGATGTCCCGATCTCTACTTCAAGTACCCTTCCACCCATTGGTTTACCGTTTGATACCAGAGCTGGCTGTTCTGCGGCTTGAGCACCCAATGGCCTTCGTCCGGGAAGTAAAGCATTTTGGACGGCACATCCAGCCGCTGCAGCGTGGTGAAAAGTTGGAAGCCTTCCGAGACGTCCAGGCGATAGTCGAGTTGCCCGTGGACTACCAGCGTGGGTGTCTTGAAGTTTTTCGCATAGACGTGCGGCGACCACTTGCGGTATTCCTCGCGGTTGTCCCACAGTTTGCCTTTGAATTCCCACTCCGGGAACCACAGCTCTTCCGTGCTGCCGTAAGCGGATTCAGTATTGAACATGCCGTCATGCGACACCAGGCATTTGAAGCGCGTGGTATGGCCCAGGATCCAGTTGATCATGTAGCCGCCGTAGCTGGCGCCCAGGGCGCACTCACGGTCTTTATCAATGAACGGGAAAGTTTTCTCCGCGTAGTCCAGGCCGTTCATCAAATCAACGTAAGGCTTGCCGCCCCAGTCGCCGTTGATTTCATCAATAAACTTCTGGCCGTATCCGGTGGAACCGCGAGGGTTGATCATGATCACCACGTAGCCGCTGGCGGCAAAGAGCTGGGCGTTCCAGCGGAACGTCCATTCGTCGCCCCAGGCGCCTTGCGGTCCGCCATGGATCAGGAATTTCACGGGATACTTCCTTTCGGGGTCGAAGTAGGGCGGCTTCACCAGGAACCCCTGCACTTTTGTCCCGCCGGCGCCCGTGAACCAGAACGATTCAGCCGGCTGCATGATGACCTGCCGGAGCACCGCGTCATTGACGTGGGTGAGTTGCTGCGCGTCTTTGTCACCGAGGTTGAGCTTGTAGATATCATTCGGGGCGCGGATGGACATACGGGAGAAGACCAAGGTCTTCCCATCGGGCGTGAATTGCAGATCGTCGTTGGCGCCGCGCGCGATTTCGCGAACGCCCACAGGGTGGCGGCCGCTGGCATCAATCGGAAAGCCCTTCTTGGCCAGGACCTGATCGAAGTTGAGATCCAGCGCGTAAATCGGGATCTCGCCTTTGTCTTCAGAAGTGAAATAAATGGAAGCGGAGTCGGGCGACCACACGATGCTTTCCACCCAATGGTCAAAATCCTCCGTCCGGTTGCGAATTTGTCCGGTGGCGCGATCGTAGGTCACCAGCCGGAAGCGGTCACTCTCATACCCGGCGCGTTCTTGCATGCGCCATGCCAGCCACTTTCCGTCCGGCGAATACAGTGGAGTGGAGTCGCCGCCCGGGCTGGTGCTCAGCTTTTTCGGTTCACCGCCGGTGATGGGCACGACAAAGATATCGTTGTTGGTGCTGATGGCTTCCACTTCATCGTAGTTGCTGGTAAAAGCCACTTCCTGTCCGTCAGGCGAGATGGCGTAGTTGTCCTGGCCGCCCAGGCTGAACGGCGGTACATCATGGTCCCCGCGCGTAAGGTCCTTGGCGGTCCCGCCTTCGCTGGGAACCACAAACAAGTGCGAGCGCTTGAAGCTGGTGTAGTGGTTCCAGTGGCGATAAAGCAGTTTGGTGAAGACCTTGGCCTTCACCTTGGCGCTGGCTTCGTCGCTGGACTTGTTGCAAGCATCGTCGCCGCAGCCGGGATAGACTTCCGAAGTAAAAACAATGTTCTTGCCGTCGGGCGACCAGATGGCGCCGTCAGCTTCCGTGGAAATATTGGTGATCTGCTTGGCCGCGGACGCAGGGCGGCCCTCTTCGGCGTTGAAATCGATGGTATAGACCTGCTGGCTGCCGCCGTGAGAGCTGACAAAGAGAAACTTCTTGCCGTCCGGCGACCAGCGGGGGCCGGACTCGCCGGCGGGGTCAAATGTTATCTGGCGTTCCGGGCCGCCGCCCACGGGAACCAGCCAAATGTGTGAGGTCCGCGTGTTGGATGCCAGTTCCACGGTGACCGCGGTATACAGCACCCACTTGCCGTTGGGTGAGACCACCGGGCCGCCGATGCGCTTGAGCGCCATCATGTCTTCAAAGGTGAAGGGCCGCTTGGCAGCGGGTTGGGCGAAAAGCTGGCCCAAAGCAATGACGATGACTAGGGCAAGCTGGATAAAACGGCGCATCTGGCCTCCTCGACAAGCACGAGGAGTCTAACTATTTTTTCGCTTTCAGGCCAGTGCCGCGGGGCGATACTATTTCTCCAGATTCAAGCAATATTCTTTTTGGGGGCCAGGGCCGATAACTATGCGCGCGAACCGTCTTTATCGTTTTCATGCTGCGGGTTTAGAACTTATAGTCTTCCTCGCAATCACCATGCTGCTGTCGGCAAGTCTGGCCGCCCAGCAGACCAATTGCGAAGAAGGTGCATTGCCGTTGAGCAAAGACCAGCCCAGCGGCATCTCGCCTCAGGCGATCATCGAGAAGTTCGCCGCAAGAGAGAGCGCGCTCAAGCAGGCCCAGCTGAACTACTCCTACGTCATGGACATCACGGTACAGTCTCTGGAAGGCCAGACGGTGACCGGCGAGTTTCGCCAGGTTTCCACCATCCATTGGGAACACGGGGCGCGCAAAGAGATTGTCAGCTTTGCCCCGCAGTCCACGCTGCGCGGTATCTGGCTGGGCAAAGAGGATTTTGAGGACATCTACCGCTCCCCGTTTATCCTGACGCGCGAAGACCTTCCCCAATACACGCTGCTCTACTCCGGGCAGCAGCGCGTGGACGAAGTGGACACTTACGTCTTTGAAGTCGCGCCCAAGCAGATAGAAAAAGGCAAGCGCTACTTTCAGGGCCGCGTCTGGGTGGACAAAGTGGAGATGGTGGTCCTCAAAGTCTGTGGCAAGAGCGTTCCTGACTCCATCGCCCAGCCAAGCAAGAAAAAGAAGCGGCGTGGCGAGGTGGAGGAAAACATCACGCCAACGGTGGTCACCTACCGCGAACTGATTGACGGGAAGTACTGGTTCCCGACCTACGTGCGTTCCGATGACACCATCCACTTCTCCACCAATGACGTGCGCGTCCGCGAGATCATCAAATACAAGGAGTACAAGCTGTGGGACGGAACCAGCAGCACCACCGCGCAGACGCCCGCCCGTCCAAAGAAGTGAACAACATCCCGCTGCGAAGTTGAGTTTGCCGCAGCATCGCAAACAGAAACTCAAGTGGGCCGCTGAAAAGAACTCACGATCGCAAGCCCCGCCTGCTTTGCCCGCTGTTTTGTAAAAAAGCCTCAAACAGCGCGCCTCCTGCCGCCTGCTTCCGTCACACAGGCAAACTCTCGGCCTGCATCGGCATCTCATCTTCTTTGGCCTAGGAAAACTATGTATCAACAAAGACGTTTGTTGTGGAGCACCGGAGTGCTCGTGCTTGCCTTGGTTATGCCGCGCGCTCTGACCGCGCAAAACAAGTGTGAAGAGGGCAATGGCCCGCTGAATTCGGCACAGCCACAAGGTCTCTCCACGGAAGAGATCATCCAGAAATTTGCGGCCAAAGAAGCCCTGTTCAAAACAGCCCGCGACAACTACACCTACACGCAGCAAGTGATCGTCCAGGAGCTTGACGGCCATACCGTGGACGGAGAGTTCAAAGAGATCACCGATATCTTGTACGACGACAAGGGCCGGCGCGTGGAGCATGTGACCTTTGCGCCGCCGCCGTCGCTGAAGCGCATCAGCCTGAGCCCGGCGGACCTTGATGATTTTCGCAACCGGCTCCCCTTTGTGCTCACCACCCAGGACCTGCCGGAATACTCCATCCTTTACGCCGGTCAGCAGCAGGTGGATGAGATCGGAGCCTATGTCTTTGACATTGCCGCGAAAAAAATCGAAAAGGGCAAGCGCTACTTCCAGGGCCGCATCTGGGTGGACAACCGCGACTTCCAGATCGTGAAGACCTGCGGCAGGAACGTGCCTGATGTTCATAAAAAGGGCGGTGAAGACCTGTCGCCGGCTTTCGTCACCTATCGCGAGCAGGTGGACGGCGACTATTGGTTCCCCACCTACACCCTGGCCGACGACATGCTGCATTTCGCCGGCGGCGACGTGCACATACGCGAAATCCTCAAGTACACAGGCTACAAACGGTTCGGCGTGAAAAGCCGCATCATCTATGACGGCAAAGTGCAGCCACCCGCGCCGCCGCAACCCAAGCCGCAGCCTCAGTAGGTCCTCGCGCCAACAAACAGGGAGGCTTCCTGTCTGCTTGCCTCTGTGCTTTTGCCTGCCTGACCGCCTTAGCAGAATCGGGTGTACAATCTCCGCGCCTCGTTGGCAGTCGAATGCAATGCTGGGTTTCGGGAGCCCCAGGAGGTGCGAGCATGGCGGGAAAACCAGAAACACGATACGACAGCAAAAAAATCACAGACTCTATCAAGGGCCTGAAAGACTTTTACACAGGAATGCTCGCGCTGGCGCTGTTTGAAGCCATTCGCGGAGTCGCGGACGCCCCGCACGAGCGCTTTTTCCCCCAGTTTTGGCTATTGCTGTTTGCGTTCTGCACAACCCTTCTTCCGTTCTATCACGGCAACGTGCGGTACTTTGACGACAACTATCTCGACAAAACCCCCAGTAGCGCGCGCCTGTTCATGCTCGACTTTCTCTTGCTGAGTGTTGTTGGGGCTCTCCTGGTATGGATGGGAGCAATCTTCGGAGAGAAGTTCAAGCCGGACTATTTCATCAAGCTCTACGCCTGCCTGCTGGTCATGGATATTGTCTGGGGGTTTGTAGCCAGGCTTCATGAAGAGAGCTGGAGTAATATCAAGCGTTGGATTTGGCTAAACGTCGGTACGTTGGCCGCCGTTGGATTGTTTTGGGGGCTTTCCCGAGCATACCAGCTAGCTGATGCGCAGCGGGTCCTCCTATTCCTTCTGATCACAGTGGCCCGCAGCATTTTGGACTACTGGTTGAATTGGGGATTCTATTTCCCCGAGGTCAAAGAGCAAGTGGCGCCCCAGGCTCAACCAGGCGCGGCCGGTGCGACGAGCTAACATATGCCCATGGTTGCTGAAGATCCATTTCTGCGAGCCGCGATCGAGGAAGCCCGCCGGGGACGGCAGGAAGGCGGCATTCCCATCGGCTCGGTCATCGTGCACCGTAATGTCATCATCGGCCGCGGCCACAATCGCCGCGTGCAGAAGGGCAGCGCGATTCTGCATGGCGAAATGGACGCCCTGGAGAACACCGGACGACAGCCGGCTTCTGTGTACCGCGAGTGCACGCTCTACACCACCTTGTCGCCTTGCTCCATGTGTTCCGGGGCGATTCTCCTCTACGGAATTCCTCGCGTGGTCATCGGTGAGAACCACACGTTCATGGGCGAAGAGGATCTTCTGCGCTTCCGCGGCGTGTCAGTCCAAGTCCTGCAAAACGCCGAATGCATCGGATTGATGGAGGAATTCATCCGCACCAATCCAGGCTTATGGAACGAGGACATTGGCCAGGAAAGCGTGGATTCTTCGCGATGAACGGCCCCGTCGCTTAACTTGTATGCAGAGCGCCATCCGGGCAGCGATCCTGAAAATCCCGCGCGGCAAGGTGTCCACCTACGGAGCCATCGCCCGCGCGGCGGGCTATCCCCGAGCCGCGCGCCAGGTGGTGTGGGCGCTACAGCAGTCGCATGGTTTGCCATGGCACCGCGTGGTGGCCGCCGGAGGGCGCATCGCCCTGCCTGGTGAATTCGCGTTTGAACAGCGGCTGCGCCTGGAAGCCGAAGGCGTCAAGTTCGCGGGCAAGAAAGTCAGGATGAAAGAGTACGAGTTTGTGTTCGCCAAAGCCGCACAGCGCGAGAAGCATCCGGCCAAGAGCTTGACTAGGCGGTCTAAACCCAAAAAACGTGCGAATCGAAGGAGACGCTCAACGTAGAGACGTAGCACTGCTACGTCTCACTGCCGTGGGGCAGAGCAGAACGTCTAAGCCGCGGCCGGCTCCAGCGACCGCTGCGCCGCCTGGCGAATGAATTTCCGCATGATGTTGGCCCACATGACTCTCTTACGGTGGCGGTTCTCGTCGCCACGGCGGCCCTGGGCCAGGGTTTCCAGCAGGGCTTTGATCTTGAGCACGGGCAGCAGCGCGGACTCCGCCGGCGTCGCCCCATAAGCGGCAAGGAAACTTTCCTGGACGCCGCAGGTGATGTTGCGGTCGCAGAAAGGATATTTTTCCAGCTCTTCCACTGAGGCCACGAACTGCGCCACGTCTTCGAGAGACGCGCTTTGACGCTGCAAATTGGAGAAGTCGCTGAACCCGGCGCCGTCTTCG
This sequence comes from Terriglobia bacterium, assembly GCA_020072815.1. Classification (NCBI taxonomy): domain Bacteria; kingdom Pseudomonadati; phylum Acidobacteriota; class Terriglobia; species Terriglobia bacterium. The sequence continues at coordinate 261,620 of JAIQGE010000002.1, forward strand.
GTCACCATGACATTGAGCGGAGTGAATTCGCCCAGCACGGCGGAGTTGGGCAAAGGCTTCTTGATTCGCGTCAGCGCTGCGCGAGCGCCGCTGAGCACCATCTGGATGGAGCCTTCGTCCAGGCCTTGTTCACGGCAATCTGCGCAAAGAGCTTCCAGGCGGGACATCACCGCGCCGCCGTCGAACGGTGGAGGGACTTGCGCGGTCGCTTTGTGGAAACGCCGCAGCCACTCGCCGGCATGGCGTGCTGCCGCAGCAACGTTGCCCGCCGCCGATCCCGGCAGCAGCGCCGCTTTCATGATCATGGATTGCAGAGGCAGCCCGGAAACCTTGGCGGTCACCACCGCGCCCAGCCGGCTGAAGTCGCCCAGAGGACGCGGCACGCCGGCAACTTTTTTCCGCGATAATGATTCATGTGCGTACAGCAGGTTGGCGTTCTCCTGCCTTGCCCGATCTTTGGCTTGCGCGCTTTTCTTGCCCGGCCGGTAAACCTTGACCGCCATTCGCTCCACGCCGCCGGCAAAGTCCGCGCACAGTTCGTAAACAAAATGGTCGTGCTTGGGCGCGTGACCCACCACGCGCAGGTTGTGCAGCTCGCCGGAGCCGGGATAAAAAGTTGATGCGCTTTCCTTCAGATCAACAAGTACCTGGTCCAAAACCGTTTCTGGCATGTCACGCTCCTTCAAGTTTTGAGACTGGGTTATGAGGTTGTCCGCGAGGCGAGACGGATTCTGAACGCGGTACGGACAAGCTCTTTGGGTAGACAGAGCGGCGCTAATCAAATGAACAGCAGTTTTTGTTCCAGACGTCCGGCGCTCGGGGCATTTTTTTGAAGCCGCCGGCAACTTAACGACTTACAAGCATTGATCGCGAGGAAAAGACTTAGCCGGGTGGAACTAAGCTGCTAACAATCGGCACAAAGAACACAAGATTTCGTGAAGTTGTTACCTAGCGAAAAGCGAGGTACATAGGTTCTGTGTTTCGCTTCTCAGGGAACGCTCTCCGCCCCGGCGGCGAGGCCGGCTTGCGCGCCGAGCCGCCAGTTTGAAATCGCAGAAGAATCGTTGCGTATGCTTTGCCCGCTCGCGGTTTTAGTAAAAAAGGTACTTTCTCCACTTGATGTCCGAGCGTCCGATCATCCGCATGATGTGGCGGCTGGTGTGCAAGGTGAACGGGCGCGGCTCCTTGAACAGGCGCATGTCGGTTTCGCCCAGCAGGTGGTTGCCTTTGCGGCGATTGCACGGGTGGCAGCAGGCCACCAGGTTCTCCCAGGTAGACGAACCGCCGCGCGAACGCGGGACCACGTGGTCCAGCGTGAGGTCGCTGGAGGAGAGCACCACGCCGCAGTACTGGCAGGTATTGCGGTCGCGCAGCAGGATGTTCTTGCGCGAGAGGGCGCGGGTCTGGTGTGGAATGCGGCGGTACTCGAGCAGGCGGATCACCGAAGGCACACGCATGGTGATGCGCGCGGCATGCAGGCTGTTGGGGTTCTCCTCTTCCGGCATGGCCAGGCCCTTGAGCACCAGAACAATGGCCCGGCGGGCGGCGCAGATGTTGATGGGCTCGTAAGAAGCGTTCAGCACCAGCACCGGCGTCTGCATGATGACGCTCTTGCGCGGCGGCGCGTCCTGCGGCGCTTCTGCATGATGTCGTTTGTTGCGTGCCCTGTCCTGCATGGCCTTCAGTTACCTCCCCGAGGAAACGGCGGCTGCCACGGCCGAAAGGCCGTTCTGCCTAACGCCCGGTCCGTTGCCCAACTCTTTGGTGGCCCGCGCAACCGTGGCCACATAAACCTCTTTCGCTCCGGCGCGCAGCAATACGCGCGCGCATTCGCCGGCCGTGGTGCCGGTGGTCATTACGTCGTCCACGATCAGGATGGTCTGTCCTTTGACCTTCTCGCGCTGGACTACGGCAAAAGCTCCGCGCACGTTGGCGCGACGCTGCGGGCGCGTCAGCCCGGTTTGCGACGCCGTTTCGCGTTTCCTGATGAGCGCAGCAGTTTCCAAGCTGAGCGCAGAGGTTTCTAATTGGATGCCGGCCGATGCCGCCGGGAAGCGAACAAAGGCCCGGGCAATCTCTTCTGCCTGATTGAAACCGCGAGCGTGCCGCTTGCCCGGCCATAGCGGAACAGGGATGACCACGACATTCGCGGTCAATTTCAGTTCGGCAACGGCAATATCCAGAAAACGCGCCAGCGTCTTGGCTGCGGGCCTCACTTGCTGGTACTTGAACAGATGAATCAGGTCGCGGAACGAACCTTGATAAGCACCGTAAGCCACCGCGCGCCGAAAGCGCGGAGGCACGCGCTGGCACAGCCCGCAAAGCGGACCGGCGTCGCCGGCAAAGGCATGGCTGAACAGCTTTTCGCCGCAAGCGCTGCACAGGATCCCGTCCAATGGCGTAATCGCGGCGAGACAAGGCTCGCATACGGGCAGCGCGGAAATTCCAGTAAGAGGAGAGCGGCAGATGCGGCAATCGGCGGGAAACACGACGGAAAACAGACTTTCCGCCGCGGAGACAAGCGCCCGTTCCACACCGTCGCGTGAAAAACGCACGCGCTGGGGATCGCGGTCAGCCCGGTTTAGGTCTGTACTACTGAAGATGACCCTCCTGGATGGGCTTAAGTATAGCCGGGTTGGCGAGGGACGCGCAATTGGCGGAGGTTAAAGATCGCCGGCATCGCCGTGATCGCCGGAATCGCCGTCATCGCCGAAATCGCCGTGATCGGAAATGATTCCGAATTTGGTTCGTGCGCGCCATTTCATCTTGTTCGCGGTACTTCGCTTGTGGTTGGCTGTTCGGACGCTTCTGCGCCTCGCCGCCTGGATTGACCCTCAGCACGGCCCCAAATGCTTCCGATGTCGGCGATGTCGGCGATGTCGCGCGATCTCGGCGATCCTGGAGCTCTCCCCGATTTGTAAACCCGTCGCCATTGTGCTAACTTGCGGCGATTCATCAACAGGCGAATCGGGAGGAACCAGTGGCCGAGACAATGGAAAAGTCTGCAGCACCGGAATTTAAACCGTACGTGCCGGCGGAAGAAATACGGCCGGAATTTACATTTCGCGCCATCTTCTTCGGAGGTTTGTTCGGTGTTATTTTCGGCGCCGTAACGGTTTACGTGGGCTTGCGCGCAGGACTGACGGTGGCCGCTTCCATTCCGATTGCGGTGCTTTCCATCACGATTCTGCGGGCGCTGGGCAAAGCCAGCATTCTGGAAAACAATATTGTCCAGACGGCCGGCTCCGCCGGCGAATCGGTGGCCGGCGGCGTTATTTTTACTCTTCCTGCCCTGATCTTTCTCGGCTTTCCTCTTGAGCAGTTTCGTATTTTCCTGCTTGCCTTGATCGGCGGCTGCCTGGGCGTGTGCTTCATGATCCCGTTGCGGCGCCAGCTGATTGTGAAAGAACACGGCAACCTTCTTTATCCTGAAGGCACGGCCTGCGCCGACGTGCTGATCGCCGGAGATAAAGGCGGCTCCTTTGCCAGCCGCGTCTTCGCGGGGCTGGGGCTGGGCGGCGTTTACACGCTGTTTGCCAACGGCAACCTGTTTGCCGCGTGGCCGGGAACGCCCACGTACAATCCCAAGTGGTATCCGGGATCTTCCATCCGCGCTGACGTTACGTCGGAATACCTCGGCGTGGGTTACATCATCGGGCCGCGAATCGCTGGAATCATTTTTGCCGGCGGCGTGTTCGCGTGGATGGTAGTCATGCCGACCATCAAGTTCTTCGGTTCGCACGTCACGGGCCCCATCTACCCCAGTACGATTCCCATCGCGGACATGACGCCGGATTTGCTGTGGGCGCGTTATATACGGCCGATGGGCGCCGGAGCCGTGGCCGCTGCGGGCCTTATTACTCTGCTCAAGACGTTGCCCACGATTGTGGCCGCGCTTCGCGCCGGCGCCAAGGACCTGGCGGCCGGATCCGCAGGCGCCGCCGGACAACGCCGCACGGAGCGCGACCTCAGCCTGAAATGGGCGTTGATCGGTGCTGCCGTGCTGATGCTGCTGATGTGGGCCATGCTCACTTTTAAGCCGGTGCCGGGCGCACAGACTTCGGTTCTGAACAACTTGCTGGCCGCCGTTCTGGTCGTGGTGTTCGGTTTCCTCTTTGTAACGGTTTCTTCGCGCATCACCGGGTTGATTGGAACTTCTTCCAATCCGATTTCCGGCATGGCGATTGCCACTTTAATGGCTACCTGCGCCATGTTCCTCGTCATGGGTTGGACGGCCCCTGCATTCTTCGCGCTGGCGATCAGCATCGGCGGCGTGGTGTGTATAGCGTCAGCGAATGCAGGTAATACGTCACAGGATTTGAAGACCGGATTTCTAGTGGGCGCGACCCCCGCCAAACAACAGCTCGCACTCATCATCGGCGTGGCGGTCTCCGTGGCCGCGATAGGCTTTACGCTGATCGGTATGGACAAAACGCTCGAAGAATTCCAGGCGGCGAATATCGAAGTGAACATAAGCAGCCTGCCCCAAGGCGTTTCCCTGGACACGACCAAGTTTGAGCGCACTAAGGTGCCCATCACCGACGCAGATGGAAAGTTGACGGGGAAGGAAATGTCAGTTCAAGGCATGCAGGTACTCAATGCGTTGAACTCAACCACGGTGCCGGACGGCAGCTACTTCTACAATCCTCAGTCAGGCAAGATTGAAATCCAGTGGGTGCACGGCATCGGCAGCCGGAAAGCCGCCGCGCCGCAGGCCCGTCTCATGGCCACGGTGATCAACGGCATTCTTACCCGCAAGCTGCCCTGGGGCCTGATTCTGCTGGGAGTTTTCCTGGTGATCGCCGTGGAGATTCTCGGGATCCGGTCGCTCTCCTTCGCGGTGGGCTTCTATATCCCGATTTCCACCACGCTGGCCATCTTCTGCGGCGGCCTGGTGCGCTGGCTGGTGGACCGCGCCGCCAAGAAAGCCGGCGAAAAGGCCGAAGATAGTGACGTCAGCCCCGGTTCCCTCTATGCCAGCGGACTTATCGCCGCCGGCGGAGTCGTTGGTTTGCTGGGCATTGCCGTCAAATACATGGCCATCAAGAAGTGGATTCCAGATGGCGTGCTGGCCTTCACCAATTTCATGCCCGCGCTGGCGGACGCGCAATGGCTCGCGGCGCTCATGTTTGCCGTGCTTATGTTCTCTCTCTACTACTTTGCCCGCAAGCCACTGGAAGGCGAGAAGAAGTAGTTCTCTGGCAAGCTAAAAGAAGGCCCAGCCGGGGAAAGGCTGGGCTTTTCTGATTTGATCGTGTTCTCATATTCACCCTCCTGCCGAACGTGCTAACCTTCCAACGTTGCAATCGTCTTCAGGTTTGGCCAAGCGTTTCTGATCTGATTCCGGAGTTTCCATGACAAAGTCCTCTATCGCCAAGCAAAAATGGTTGTCTGCGATCCTGGCATGCATTGCGCTGTTCACCGCCGCGGCTGCGGCGCAGACCTTTGACGTAAAGACCACCACGCTCAAGAACGGAATGAAAGTGCTGGTTCAGGAAGACCACACGATTCCCAACGTGGCCATGTACACGTTTTACCGCATCGGGTCGCGCAACGAGCGCCCCGGGACCACGGGCATCTCGCACTTCTTTGAGCACATGATGTTCAACGGCGCCAAGAAGTACGGTCCGGGAGAATTTGACCGCACCATGGAGGCCGCGGGCGGCTCCAACAACGCCTACACCAGCCGCGATGTCACGGTGTACCAGGACTGGTTCCCGCGTTCGGCCATGGAGCTGACCTTTGACCTGGAGGCCGACCGCATCGAAAACCTGAGTTTTGATCCCAAGGTGATTGCATCCGAGCGCGGCGTGGTGGCGTCCGAGCGGCGCACGTCCGTGGATGCCAACAATTTCGGCATCCTCTTTGAGCAGCTTTATGCCACGGCCTACACCGCGCATCCCTACCAATGGCCGGTCGTGGGCTGGATGGTGGACATTGAAAACTGGACCATGGACGACCTGAAACACCACTTCGAGATGGGCTACTCGCCCAGCAACGCGACTCTGGTGGTCGTCGGCGACGTGACGGCGGATGAGATCTTTCAATTCGCACAGAAGAAGCTGGAGCCGATCCCCTCGCACGCGCCGCCGCCCAAGGTCACCACGGCCGAGCCTGAGCAGATGGGCGAGCGCCGCGTCACGGTGAAGAAATACGCGCAGCTGCCGATCCTGATGATCGCCTACCACGTGCCAGAGGCAGCTTCGCCGGATTATTACGCGCTGAGCCTGCTACAGACGATCCTGTTTAGCGGGCAGAGTTCGCGCATGTACCAGCGCGTCGTGGACAAAGACCAACTGGCCATCAGTGTGAATGGCGGATTTGGGACTTCATTTGATCCCACATTGTTCAATATTACGTCGCAACCCAAGGCCGGCGTGGACCCGCTGGCGGTGGAGAAGGCGGTGTACGAAGAACTGGAGCGCGTGAAGAAAGAGGAAGTCACGGACCAGGAACTTGAAAAAGCCAAAAACATCGTCCTGGCCACCTTTTACCGGCAGATGAGCACCATCAACGGTCGAGCCAACACGCTGGGCACCTATGAAGTGTTCTTTGGCGACTATCACAAACTGTTTACCGCCGTGGACAGCTTCAACAAGGTCAGCAAGGCGGACCTGCAGCGCGTGGCGCAAAAGTATTTTGGCGAGAAGAACCGCACTGTGGCCATGCTGATTCCGGAAAAAGCGGAAGCGCCCAAATAAATGGAGACTGCCATGAGACGAATGTTGATTTCGCTGCTGTTGATTCTTGCCGCTGCGGGCGCGGCGCTGGCCCAGGCTCCCAGTTCTTCGCTCAAGCTGCCGCCTTATAAAAAGGTGAAGCTGAAGAACGGCATGACGCTCCTGCTGGTGGAGCGGCATACGGTGCCGCTCATCGGTTTCCACGCGATTGTGAAGGCCGGCGCGGTGGCGGATGCATCCGGCAAGGACGGTACCTCGTCCATGACGGCCAACCTGCTGCGCAAGGGGACCAAGACGCGCACGGCGGACCAGTTCACCAACGAGCTGGATTTCATCGGCGGGCAATTCGATGCCGGATCATCTGCCGACAACACCACCGTGTCAGCGCAGTTTGTGAAGAAAGACATCGCCAAAGGCCTGGACCTGTTTGCTGATGCGCTGATGAATCCCATCTTCCCGCAAGATGAATTCACCAAGCTGCAGAAACAGAGGCTGGATGGATTGAAGTCAGCCAAGGACCAGGCGCAGGCGGTAATCGGCAACTACTTCAATGCCTATTTTTATGGCAGCCACCCGTACGCGCGTCCCAGCAATGGCGATGAAAAATCCATGGCAGCGCTCACCCGCGATGATGTGGTCAAGTTTTACCAGTCGTTCTACGCGCCGGGAAACATCATCCTGGCGGTGGCCGGAGACTTCAATACGCCGGAAATGGAAAAGCTGCTGGCGCAGAAGTTTGAAATGTGGCCGGCGCGGCAGGCGCCCTCCGTCGCGTTGCCCTCGACGACGGGCTTTACCGGCAAGAAACTCTTGCTCATAGACAAGCCGGATTCCACGCAGACGTATTTCCGCATCGGCAACCTGGGCGTCGCGCGCACCAACGCTGATCGCGTCTACCTGCGCGTGGTGAACACGCTGTTCGGCGGCCGCTTCACTTCCATGATCAACACGGAACTGCGCATCAAGACCGGACTCACCTACGGCGCCAGCGCTTTCTTTGACGAGCGCAAGGTCCCCGGCGCGTTTGAGATTGCCACCTACACCAAGAACGCCACCACGGTCGAGGCCATTGACAAGACGCTGGACGTCCTCAAGCAGCTGCACGAAAAAGGCGTGACCGAGGAGCAACTCACGTCGGCGAAGAAGTACATCCAGGGCCAGTTTCCGCCCAGCCTGGAAACCGCCGGGCAACTGGCCGGCGTGCTGGCCGACCTGGAGTTCTACGGCCTGGACGAGCATGAGATCAACGATCTCTACGCCAAGATCAACGCTATGACCCTGGCCGACGCGCAGCGCGTGATCAAGCAGTATTACCCCATGGACAACCTGGTGTTCGTGCTGATCGGCAAGTCGAGTGAGATCGGCGACGCGGTGAAGAAATACGCGCCCAAAGTGGACACGCTGAAGATTTCTGATCCGGGGTATGGGAACAAGTAAAGGAAAAGCCAACCACAAAGGACACGAAGGACCACGAAGGTTCCGAAGCAGATAAAACCCACTACGGAGGCGCGGAGAACAGCCAACTACCAACAGCCAACTACAACACCGTCCCTCTCAAAATCACTAACGCCACGGTGAAGTAGATCACCAGTCCGCTTACATCCACCAGAGTCGCCACAAACGGCGCAGAGCTGGTAGCCGGATCAAAACCCAGGCGGCGTAGGACGAACGGCAGCATGGCTCCGGCGAGCGTCCCAAAGGTGACGACGCCGATCAGGCTGGCCCACACCGTAAACGCCACCAGCCAATAGTGCGGACCGTAATTGTAGAGATGAAAACGCTCCCACAGGGCGATGCGCAGAAAGCCAATCGCGCCCAGCAAGGTCCCCAGGATTACTCCTGACAGCAACTCGCGGCGGAAGACCCGGAACCAATCGCGCAGACGCAGCTCCTGCAGCGCCAGCGCGCGGATGATGAGCGACGAAGCCTGCGAGCCGGAGTTGCCGCCGCTGCTGATAATGAGCGGGACGAACAGCGCCAGCACCACGGCCTTGGCGATCTCGCCTTCAAAGTAGCCCATGGCGGTGGCGGTGAGCATCTCGCCCAGAAAAAGCGCGGAGAGCCAACCGCCGCGCTTGCGCACCAGGGTCAAGGTGCTCACTTGCGTGTAAGGTGCGTCCAGGGCTTCCGAACCGCCGATCTTCTGGAAGTCTTCCGTGTCGCGCGCTTCGGCCACGTCCAGCACGTCGTCAATGGTGATGATGCCCAGCATTTTGCCGGCATCGTCAGTGACGGGAAGGGCGATGCGGTCATACTTTTCAAAAATCTGAAGGACGGTTTCGCGGTCGTCAGTGGCTTTGACCTTGACCAGCGGAGGGTCTTCGATGTCGCGCACTTTGGTTGCAGGATCGGCAAGCACCAGGGAGCCCAGGCGAAGGTCTTCCACCAGCTTCCCGGTTTCATCCACGATGTAAACAATATTGAGCGTCTCTTTGCCGCGGCCGGTCTTGCGAATATGCTCCAGCGCCTGGGCGGCAGTCATCTGCGGGTCCACGGTGACGTACTCCGGCGTCATGAAGCGGCCAGCGCTGTTTTCCGGATATCCCAGCAGCACGCGCGCGTGTTTCAGTTCTTCCGGAGACAGCGATTCCAGCAGCCGTCGCGTCACTTCCGCAGGCAACTCTTCGAAGAGGCGCGTGCGGTCGTCCGGAGGCATGTTTTCCACCAGCGCAACCATGTCGCTGCGGGAAAGCGAGTGAATCATCTGCTCTTGGGCGTCCAGCGGCAGATAGGCAAAGACCGCGCTGGCCTGCTCTTTCGGCAGGACGCGAAAGATCACGGCTTCCTGTTCCGGCGGCAGCTCAATGATCATGTCCGCGATGTCAGAGACGTGGATCTCTGAAAGTTCCTGGCGAAGCTTGTCCAAGCTCTGGGTTTGAATCAGCTGGCGGATTAATGGCAAAGGAGCAAGGGTTTCAGTCATGACGCAGTTGATTGTAGAGGAAGAATTGCGCCGAAGAGCGCGTTGGCGGCGGACCGCAGCCCATATAATCTGCTGTCATGCCGGTTTCGGACAACATTGCGGAAATTCGCCGGCGCGTTGCCGCTGCCGCGGCGCGCGTCAGGCGCAGACCGGAAGAGATCACGCTCATGGCGGTGAGCAAGACGGTGGAGCCGGAGCGGATACGGCAAGCTTACGCGGCGGGCGTCCGCGTGTTCGGCGAGAACCGCGTGCAGGAGTTCGCGGAGAAGTCCGAAGCCTTGCGCGATTTGAAAGAAGCCGAGTGGCATTTGATCGGACACTTGCAAAGCAACAAAGCCAGGAAAGCCGCCGAGAGTTTTCACGCTGTGGATTCGGTGGACTCGCTGCGGCTGGCAGAAAAACTCAACGACGCGGCGAAGCAGATTGGGAAGACGCTGGACGTGCTGATTGAAATCAAAGTGGGCACGGAAGAGTCTAAGGCAGGCATTCCGCCGGGTTCGCCCGAGTTGGAAGAGTTGCTCCGCGGCGCCGCGGGCCTGGAACACCTGCAGATTCGCGGCTTGATGAGCATCCCACCGCATACTGAAGATCCCGCCGGAGCGCGTCCTTACTTCCGCCTGCTGCGCGACTTGCGTGACACCATCGCCGGCCGCAGGCTGCCGCGCGTCGCCATGGACGTGCTGTCCATGGGCATGTCGCACGACTTTGAAGTGGCCATCGAAGAAGGGTCCACGTGCGTGCGCGTGGGGACGGCGATTTTCGGGGAGAGACCGAAACCTCCACAATGATCCCCATCCAGGAAAGCGTGAAAGGCGTGACGTTCGCGGTGAAGGTCCATCCGCGCGCCCGCAAGAATGCCATCACCGGCACGGTGGGCGACGCACTGAAGCTGGCCTTGACGGCGCCGCCGGTGGAAGGCAAAGCCAACCATGCGGTGATTGAATTCTTTGCTGAATTGTTTGCAATTTCGCGATCGTCCGTTACCATAGCCAGCGGCGAAACCAGCCGGAACAAGGTGATTCGCATTGGCGGAGTTAGCGCAGACGCCGTGCGGCGTCGCCTGCAACAGAGCCTGTAAGATTTGTAATTGGGTAATTTGGTAATCGCGCAATTTGAAACCTGAGAGACGCGGCGGAAGGAGACTTGCCCTTTGAACCTTTACGCAATCGTGCTGGGAGTGATTGTGGTTGTGCTGCTGGTGGTCAGCACCAGCCAGATTCGCAAGGTCAAGACCAAGGCCGACTACCTGGTGGCCGGCCGCACGCTGCCCTGGTACGTGCTGGTGTTCACGCTGCTGTCTTCGTGGATTGGCTCGGGCAGTCTTTTTGGCGGCGCGGAAAATGCGTTCCACAACGGCTTCTCCGCACTGTGGCAGTCGGCGGGAGGCTGGGCCGGCCTGCTGGTGATCGTTTTTGTGGCCCAGCGCGCGCGCAAGTTTGCCCAGTTCACCATCCCTGACCTGCTGGAGGCCCGCTACAACACCGCGGCCCGCATCCTGGGAGCCATCGCCATCCTGTTTGCGTTCACGGCCATTACTTCGTACCAATTCAAGGGCGGCGGCGACGTGCTGCACCTGATCTTCCCTGACCTGGACCACGTCGCGCGCAACACGTTCGGGATTGCCGCCGGCCATGAGCATGCTCTGGGCATGGTGATCATCGCGGGCTTCGTGATCATCTTCACTGCCTTTGCCGGCATGACGTCCGTGGCCTACCTGGATGTGGTCATCGGCGCATTGGCGACGGTCACCTGCATCGCCGCGCTGCCCATCCTGATGGCCCGGGCGGGCGGCTGGAGCGGCATGCATGCGGCCCTGCCTCCTGAATACTTCCAATGGTTCGGACGTTTTGCCGTGGTGAACGGCGTCAACCAGGGTGCCTGGGCCGGCTTTGTCCGGGCCATGGAACTGTTGGTCCCGACCATGCTCCTGCTCCTGGGCAACCAAAGCATGTATCAGAAATTTTTCTCTGCGCGTTCGGAGCGCGACGCCAAGATCTCGGTCTTCGGCTGGATCATCGGGACCTTTATTCTGGAGACGGTGATTGTCGCCATCGCGGTGACTGGCGCCGCTCTCTTCATGCACGCTCCCGACGTCAAAGCCCGCGAGATCATTCCTTACGCCGCGCGCCATGGCCTGCCTGCATTCCTGGGCGCGCTGCTGATGGGAGCTGTCTTCGCGAAGGTGATTTCCACGGCCAACAACTATCTTTTTTCGCCGGCCACCAACCTGGTCAATGATATTTACACCCGCTTCCTCAAGAAGGACGCCACGGACAAGTCCGTGCTTCTGGTCTCCCGCCTGATGGTGGTGGGCCTGGGAATCTTTGCGTTGCTGCAAGGCACACTGTGGGAGTCCATCCTGGCCATGGCGCTGTACGCCTATACGATTTATTCAGCGGCGATCACGCCGGTGGTGATGGGCGCGTTCTTTTCCAAACGAGTGACTGCAGCCGCGGCGGTGTGGTCCATCGCTCTGGGTACGATCATCACCGTGGTGTGGAACCTGCAGCAGATTGCGTTGCAGAACCATCACGCTACCTTGATCCCCGCAAGCTGGCTGGCGCGTGACGCCATCTTTCCCGCGCTGGCGGTGTCAGTGTTTTCCCTGGTCGTGGTGAGCCTGTTTACGCCGGCGCCGCGCCAGGAGCAATTGGCGCTGTTCTTTGACGACGAAAGCGGACCAAAGCCCGCCAAGGCATAACCGGCGGCCGGTCATTGCTTCCGACTCTGGTAAAATTCACTGCGAGCACATAATTCAATTTCATGGCAGATACTGACATCGCACAAAAAGATTCTGGCGTGGCGGCAGCGCCCATCACACCCATGTCCATTGTGGCGCCGGCGCTGGGCTGGCTGATTCCCGGAGCCGGACACCTGGTACAGCGGCGCTGGGTCCGCGGCGGGTTGATCATGGCGTCCGTGGTGGCCATGTTTGCCTTTGGCCTGGCCATGAACGGCAAAGTCTATCCGCCCAACACCGGAGACCTGCTGGACATCCTGGGCTTTGTCGGCGACCTGGGCGCGGGTGGCCTGTACATTCTGGGCCGCGTCAACGAGTGGGGCGACACCGCCATCCGCATCGCCACCGCCGATTACGGCACCAAATTTATCGTGGTGGCCGGCCTGCTCAACGTGATGAGCGCCGTGGACGCATACCACATCGCCATCGGGAAGAAACCATAATGCTCATGGTCCTTCAAGTCTCCCACTTTACCGCCGCCGCGATCTTCGCGTTTTTCGTGTCCATCGTCTTCGGCATCACCCAGCGCAACACGGCGCGCGATATGGCGCGGTTTGCCGCGTACTGCTTCGTGCTCTTTCTGGGCGGAATGTTCGTGGCCGGCTGGCTGATGTGGCTCATCCATCATTAAATTAGCAACCGCTTGCGGACCTCGCATTCTCGGCGAGCGATCAGCACTTGGAACAAGCCCCTCGGCAGTCTTCATTTCTTGTCGCTTTCGCTCCAAACCGCTTAACGAGCTTCGCTGCGCAACGATTGCTCAGCGTTCGTAGCAGCGCGGTTCGCCGCGCAAGCCTGGCGAACCGCTCATCGGATCAACTTTCCTTGCACTCGATCCTTTGTGTTCCTTCGTGTCCTTCGTGGTTTGCTTCTAGTATCTGTTACTTCTTTTTCTTAGCGGGCGCGGCCGGCTTCTTCGCCGGGGCCTTCAACGCCTCGGCTGGAGGAATCTCTTTCCCGTCCTTGTCAATGTAGTGGATGTCAAACGCGCCGTCGGTTACCAGAAACAGCGTGCAAGCGGTGCTACATCCGAACTGATGCGGGTGTTTGCCCGGAAGATAAACGTAATCACCGGGGACCACGACGGCGGCAGCCGCATCTTTCATTTCGAGTTTGCCGTTGCCGCTGACCATCATGAGAGATTCCGTGGCGGTGTGCCAGTGCCAGGGAACGGTGCATCCCTTGGCCACCTTGAGTAGGATCACGGCGGGGCCTTTGGAGGGGTCGCCGCGCTGCACGGAAAGGCTCGAGCACGCGGGCAGTCCGTCCATGGCAGAGAACTTGGTTTTAGCTAGGGGAACGACCCCAGCTTTATCTTGCGCTGGGCTTGGGGCGGACATGGCCGCGAACAGCAGAACAGCAACTGCAAACATCCGGATGATTCTCATTCGTCTTTGTGCTCCTATACGTTTTGTTGAGGCGGGGACCAGCGAGCATTGTAAACCGGCTTTAACCACAGAGGCCACAGAGGAGCGCAGAGGGATAGGCTTGCAATCCTTTGTGTACCTTCGTGCACTTCGTGGTTATGCTTTCCTCCGTGCTCCTCTGTGCCCTCTGTGTTAAAGGTCTACCCGAAGCGGATCGTGGTCGAGTGCATCTTGACGCGTTCGCGGAAGCCCAGCCGCTGGTAGATCGCAACGGCGCGCTCATTGTCCGTCCGGACGGTCAGGAACGGCTGCTCACTGCGCGCGCGAATCCGCCGTGCCAGCTCGCGAACAAGCGCCGTGGCGTAGCCGCGTCCTTCAAAACCGGGCAGCGTGCCGACGGTGGAGATCTCGCGATACCCAGGCAGATGCAGCCGCAGGCAGGCCATGGCCACCAGTTGATTTTTGCCTTCGCTGGTGCGCTCGCGAATCCCCACAAAGCCCCCCAGCTTGTAGAGCGCGGGACTGAGTTTCCGTCCTGGGCGCGTGGTTTCATAGAGAGCGGACATCTGGGGCAGGTCAGCGGGCGTAAGGTCTTCGATGAGAAACCCGCCGGCGATGGCGGATCGCTCGGAGGCCGAAGAGGCGCGTTCACGTTTTGAAGATTCAGCGCCAGCTTCTTCCTGCGTCGTAGCGCTCGCGGCCTCCTGCACCGTTCCTTCAGCCGCGGTCGTTTGCACCATCTGCGATAGCTCCACCGCGCGGACCACGGTCCATCCCGGTGGCGGCTGCAGCTTTTGGAAAGAGAACAGACCGACCGGCTCAGGCGACAGGCGCAACAGGTCCTGGTACGCCGGCGGCAGCGGCAGGGCCAGCGCGCCATGCACGGCGACCTCCGGGGGAAAACGCCGGGCCATCCCCGCCACCAAAGCAATCTGCGATTGGTGGGTGGTCAGTGCCTTCCAGGTCGGGTTGTCGAGCGGGTGCATGGCCGATAAGTTTACGACAGTCGTTCCAGGAGATCTTTGCGATCTACCTACGGGATGCCCCATCCCCGTTCATCCCCGGAAAATATAGACTTACACGATTCATCGCCGGGGATGCTCGGTTTTCCGATCACGGCGATGTCGGCGATCACGTGCGATCACGGCGATCCCGATCGGGATACCCCCTACCCTCCCCATTCATCCCAATGATCGGTAACAACATACTTGACAAATCCACATGATTGCGCTATGCTTGGAGCATGAAAAACGAAGGAGTAAGGGAACCGAAAACGCTCCAAGAAGCGGTTATCTACTTTAGCGATGCAGACAATTGCTTGGCCTACATGGTCAAGCACCGCTGGCCCGGCGGAGTTGTCTGCCCCACCTGTGGACGGACGGACGCGACTTTCCTCAAGAATCAGCGGAAGTGGCAATGCAGAAGCCATCATGCAACCCGGCAGTTCTCCGCGAAAACGGGAACGATCTTTGAGGACTCGCCGCTGGGCTTGGACAAATGGCTTACGGCAACGTGGATGATTACCAATTGCAAGAACGGTATCAGTTCCTACGAGATTGCCCGTGATCTCGGAGTCACCCAAAAGACCGCATGGTTCATGTTGCACCGCATTCGCAAAGCAATGCAGACGGGCAGCTTCCAAAGAAAACTCGCCGGGCACGTCGAAGCAGATGAAACTTTTATCGGCGGTAAGGCCCGTTTCATGCACAAAGACAAGAGGGAAAGAATCAACAGGCGCGGCTTTGGTGGCAAGACAGTTGTGGTCGGAGTCCTTGAGCGGGGCGGCCACGTAAGAACGGAAGTTGCGCCTGACCGCGAAAGAAACACGCTGCACATGGTAGTGAAACAGCACGTCGCTCCCGGCTCTCACCTGTCCACAGATGATTGCAAGGGATATTGGGGACTCTACGGTGATTACATCCACCAGATCATTGACCATGCCGAAACTTACGTAAGCGGGAAAGTGCACACGAATGGAATGGAAAACTTCTGGAGTCTCTTGAAGCGTGGCCTCAAGGGGACTTACGTGAGTGTCGAACCTTTCCACCTGTTTCGTTACCTCGATGAGCAAATGTTCCGCTACAACAATCGTGCTACCCAAAAGCATTTCGTCAGCGATAGTGACCGCTTCCAGATGGTCGCTTCTCAGTTTGCCGGAAAGCGACTCACCTATCAGGAACTCACAGGCAAGGGAATGGAGAAACCCCGGCCCGAGGCGGTTTAAGGGTTTTAAGCCTCGCCGCCAGAATCGCGGGAAGGGCCGTGTTCGCTGGTTTTAGCCCGCTTCTTGCGGGCTTTCTTTTTGCGATCCTTCGCCAATTCCTTCTGCAATTCCGCATAAGGCACGGCAAGCAGCCCGCTCATTACCCTGTCGAATTTTTCAAACTCGGTTGGTTCTTTGTCGATTGGCATTGAATCACTTTCCCTTACTGAATTGCCCTAGGTGTTCACTACTGGGGTACTCGAAAATGCGTTTAAGTATTGTTCGCTTATCCTGCTCCTGCCATCGCTCTCCGAATATCTGTACGCAACCATGTAGTTTGTCGATTTCATCACGGCATTCTGTGATTTGAACGCCATGCCCGAATTCATCATGCCATTCCCCTCTGAGTTGTACGCGGTCAGGAAGCATTCGGACTTGAAAAACAACGTGATCTCCTCCATCTAAGACTTCCAGGGCATCATCGGTATGATTCTTATCCACGGAATTCGGGGCGTCTACTGTCCAGTGATTCTTTTCGATTTTCATTACTCTACGGCCAAAACGATCACGAATTACCGTAGATATCTCAATTCCGTTTTCTCCCTTTTCTAAAATCAACCCTGCTTCCTTCAGTAGGGACAAGGGTGTATTGTTTTCCCACCACGGAAAGATCACCCCAGAATCGCCAAACTCCAAGGCTGGACGCCCTCCCCTGTTGGGATTCCGCGCTGATATGTAGCCTGATGTCTTTGCTGATTGTTCCAGCATATAGCGACTCATTATGAAACCGCGTCCAAGATAAAAAAACAGGCATGTAGTAACAAACGATATCGCTAACTTTCTAGATTTCCCAAACTTTCTGATACTAGTAAATGCATCGATCGACACATACACCAAGGCTAAGATGGCGAGTGCCCAGACTGGAAGGGCGTAAAGTAGCGGTAAGCTAGTTGTCATACTCACCACCGCAAACAACAGCGCCGTCGCTATCCGCACAATTCGCTCTCGAACGCCTGCGTCTTCCCGTCCCCGCTCTTCGCGGGCTCTCATTGCTTTTTCCTCCGCTTTTCTGACTTTCGCCGCCGCAATTTCCTGCTTGTGTTTTTCGTTCATTGTGGGTTGGCGACTCTCTCTCCCGTCCCCGAGATATACTGGCTTTTGTTGGTGGCTGGTCATCCCCATTATCCTCCATTTGGGATGGATTCGCCAAGTATGTTGTTACCCAATGATCCCAATAAACAAAGGACTTAGCCCCTAGTATCCCAATGCCATCCCAATCGGGCCCCAATCATCGGCTGAGGTCTGGCAAGCTTTGGCTAGTCGCTAGCTGCCAGCTGCTAGATGCTTTGTTTTCAATGATCTCTGTTCTTTCACACCCTGAGGCGCGGCTCAAGGCTACTGCATTCTAAGTAGAGAATCAACAGCGAAGTAGTACATTCGTCCGCACGCCTGTCAAGTGTCCTGAAGGTCAATGCGGAGCGGAGTGCTCGGTCACCACCCAAACCAAAGAGTTTGTCATCCTGAGCGAAGCGCATGAACAATCTGTCTGTCGCAAAGATGCTTGGCGCGGAGTCGAAGGACCCCGACGATCTCCAACCCGCCATGCAGCCTCAGTGAATTTCCCCCAACCTCTTCTCGTGAAAACGCCTTGGCGCAGCAGTCATGACGTAAGCATTTTCGGCGTTTCGCTGGCTCCTTCTCAGGTTCTTTCCGATCACGGCGATCACGGCGATCACGTGCGATCTCGGCGATCTTCCCCCTCACAAATAGCTCAGGAACCCAATATCCTTTCTCCTCTGCTTCAATCCTGCGAACCAGCGGCAGGGGAGATAGAGCACAGCTACCACGATCGCGAACACCAGGTAGAGCAAGCCGAGACTCCAGACGTATCCTTCAGGAGCCGGCGGAATCATGACTGGATGGTTCAGGAACAACCATGGCGAAACCGAGCCCGAGCGTATGAGCGATACTGCAATCGCCGCCAAGTGGATCAGCGGAATGTGCAGCACGTAATAGAAGAACGGTACGCGACCGAACGTGGTGAGTACGCCGGCCACGCGGCCTCCGGCCGTTTCCAGAAAAGGCAAGATCAGCAGCACAGGGCCCAGCGTCATGAGCAGGAACAGCAGGGAAGCCGGGTACTTGTTGGTGCTGAGGAATGAAATCCAGGCAGGTGGCTGAGGCCGCCGGGGAGGAGCGCTGGGAGCGGCTTTTGCTGCGGCTTGCGCCGGCTGCGCCGGATTTGCGGCTGCTCCGGCGGCCGTACTGGTGGAAGAATTTTGAGCAGCCTGAGGATTCTGCGGCTGCTGGCTCTGCGCGACAACCGGTCGCGGCGCCGGCTTGGGTGCACTCCATGGCCGCGGGTCGCCATAGAGGTTGAAGCCGCGCAAGACCAGGAACAGTGCGATGGCCGCCGTCCCCAGGGCGAGACAGATGTTGCGGCGCGAGCGAGCGTCCATGATGACCACGCGCCCAAACGCGTAGCCCAGCGCCATGACGCAGATCCAGGGGACAATCGAATACAGCACAAACAGAGTCGACCCGTGGTTGCCAAGCTCGATCGGTCCGCCAAAATACAGAACCTGCCACAGCCAGCCCCAAGAACTTTTTCCAATCAGGGGGAACAAAGCCTGCGAATACGCGTCGAGAATGTTGTGGCCGAACACCAGCACCACGCCGAAGGCGGCGAGCACGCGCACCGGCAAAAAGATCAAGCCGGCCAGCAGGACCATGCACCAGCCGATCACCCAGATAACTCCGGCCAGCAGGTAGTGGCTGAAATCAAAATTGAACGTCCAGGCGACGCGGAGGACTGTCAATTCAAGAAGCACCAGCCACAAACCGCGCGTCCACAGAAAGCGGGCCAGCGTGCCGGTGGTGGCCAGCTTGCGGCCGTGAAGAAATGCGGAAGAGCCGGCCAGAAAGATGAAGGCCGGGGCCACAAAGTGTGTGATCCATCGCGTGAGAAAGATGCCCGGCGTTGGGCCGCCCGCGGGCAGTCCGGAAAAAACGCGCACGTGGTCAATCGCCATCAGAACCATCACCGCGCCGCGCACGATATCAATGGACACAACGCGCGCCGGGCCGGGCGGGACAATCCGGTTGCCATAGTTCACCAGGATTTGGTGCGCGGTACCGGGGTCAGTGGCCGTGGATGATGTCGGCATGTGTCATTCCCTCCGCCGGATATAGATACACGTGACATTAGACGGGATTCCGCACGTTCGTTATCGCCAGAAACCATGAAAGTGTAGCAACGCGGGATGAGATGCGGAGGAGAAAAGTCAGGGCTTGTGGGACGAGCCGGGCGGCGCGTCGGACGGCGCGTCGGACAGGGGAGAAGAATGTCCCGTACCGCCTTTGCGTTTCTGAACGGCCTGGCGAAGAAGGTATTCGATCTGGCCATTCACGCTGCGCAGTTCATCCTGCGCCCAGGACTCCAGGTCCGCCCAGAGCGCGGGATCAATGCGCAGCAAAAATGATTTTCGTTCCGCCATGGTTCTCTAATGTATGACCTCATGCGCTCAAGCGCCCGCTCGGATGTGGCCCTAAACGGCCCGGCCGAAGCCGCCCCCTTCAAAGCTTTTGCGTCCTTTGCGGTGGCGCCTCGGTTTTCTGGAGTGCCTCCGCGCCTCCGCGGTGAAACATCCTGTATCCCGGATGAACCGATGTTCAGATCGCCGATCTCCCGATGTCCCGATTGGTTTACGTGTACAGCGTTCCGGTGTTCACCACCGGATGCACTTCCGATTCGGCGCACAAGACCACCATGAGATTGCTGACCATGGCGGCGCGGCGCTCGTCGTCCAGTGTGACCACGCCTTTTTCCGCCAGCTCTCGGAGCGCCATGTCCACCATGCTGACGGCGCCCTGCACAATGGTTTTCCGCGCGGCGATGACCGCTTCCGCCTGCTGGCGGCGCAGCATGGCCTGGGCGATTTCCGGCGCGTACGCCAGGTGCGTGAGCCGGGCTTCATCCACGGTGACGCCGGCCTTGGCCAGCCGTTCCTGCAGCTCCGCGCGCAACGCCGCGGAAACTTCTTCCACGTTGCTGCGTAGCGTGGCCTCGTTGGCTTCGCCGTGGTCGTACGAATAAAGGTTGGCCAGGTGGCGCAATGACGATTCGCTCTGCATGGTCACGTAGTTCTCGTAGTTGTCCACGTCAAACATGGCTTGCGCCGTGTCATTCACGCGCCACACAACTACCGCGCCAATCTCAATCGGATTACCGCCCTTGTCGTTGACTTTGAGTTTTTCGCCGTTGAGCGTGCGCGCGCGCAGAGAGATCTTGTTGCGGCCCAGGGGACGCTGTCCCACCGTTGGCGCCGCACCGGCCTTGGCTGCGGCAATGCGGCCCTGCCAGGACGCAGCCGCTTGCGGTCCGTTCGAATAGAACGGATTGCCCCAGTGGAACCCGCTGGTCCGCACCGTGCCTTTGTATTTGCCGAACAGCACCAGCACGCGGGCTTCATTGGGTTGCAGGGTGAACAGACCGGTGAGCAGGATGACGAGCACAGGCAACATCAACATCGCCGGAACAAAGAGTTCAAAGTGGGGATGACCCAGGGTCTCCACGCCGTCTTTGATCGAATAGACAAACAGGGCAATGTCCGCCAGCAGCAGCGCGATCAGCAGGACCAGCATCATGGCTCCGCTGGGCACGGTTACCACCCGCTCGTGGTTCAGGGAAGTGGTTTGAATGGTGTTCATGGTTGCAATTCCTTAACAAGCATCGCTTGTTATCAGTATGATATCATAAAGATAACACAACAGCAGAAGCTAAATATTTCCATATTAATCAATAGCTTATCGAGATTGGCCCTGGGCGTTGAAGGGAATGCTCGGAAGCGGGTTGACCGGATTACAAGTTTGCGAGAGTTGAGGCTGCACGCCGTCACGCCGGCACAAGGAAATCTAATTTTCACTCACCTGCGGCTCTGTTTGGCGGTATCATCTGCGCCAACGAGTGAGATGCGCCATCATTCTGCTTGAACGGAGATAGACAATGAAGCCACTTCGTTGGTGTATCACTGCAATTTGGTTCGGTTTGGCAGTTTACGTTGGGCTCATGTTTCTGCAGGGCCCATTGGTTCAGAGTTGGTCAACCGTCCATGACTTTGGCGGCTGGCTGAGCTTCCTGAAGATGCTATTAGGACTTGCCTTGGTGGAACTGGTCTTTGTCGCCGCCTATCTGGCGGCACGAGGTATCCCGGGCCTGATGGGTTCGGCGGATTCCACAACCACCACTTCATCCGTGGGCTTTCCCGCGCAACCTACGGTGGCCGTTGGCATCTGGCTGTTGTTTCTGATTGTCCTCCTGGTGGCCGGGTTACTGGCTGTGCTGGGGAATACAGCCGGCGCTGATGCCGGAGGTTTCAAGGGATGGACCGCGCAATCGGACGTGAAGAATTTACTGGTCACCATGCTGGCTGCAGGGATCGGAAGCTTGATCACGGCCATGCTGGGATACGTGGAGCATGCCAGCGAAAAGACCGACTTCAAGCTGGCATTCGTGCCCTGGTACGTGGCCCGTCCGGTGATGGGTACGCTGCTCGGCTTGATCTTCTATTTCATCATCCGCGGCGGCCTCTTTGTCACCGTCAACCCAAGTTCCACCACTAAATTTGACCCCAAAGACCTAAACGTATGGACGCTGGCCGGCATGGGCTCCCTGGTGGGAATGTTCAGCAAGAACGCGATTTCCAAGCTGCAGGAAATCTTTGAAACACTCTTCGCCAAGAAGCCCGGGTCAAATGGCGGCGCCATTGACGAGGGCGGCGGTGGCGACAATAGCGGCCAGGCGGGGAACGGTGGTCAGCAGGCAGGGAATGGCAGCCAAGCGGGCAACGGTGGTCAAGCAGGGAGCGGTGGTCAGGCTGCAGCGAGCGGCGGCCAGGGAAGTGCCAAGCCGGGTGGTCAAAGCGGTGAGGGCGACAAGAAATAAATAAGGATCAGTCAACTCACTCGACCGAAGAGCTTAGCTCGGCTCTCGGATTCAATAGAGGCACAGAGCAGATATCGATTCCCGCTAATCCAGGAAACCGCAGGGCGTGTTAATCTCCGCTCCCCGTGCAGTAGGGCCCCAAGGCGGGCATGATGAAAATGTCTGCGACCTCCGGCAGGAACGTGGCGAGACCACCCGTAAAACGAATGCATTCTTTTCCCACGAAGACGTTGATGTGTTGCCGGATCTCACCCTGCTCGTCGACGATACGGTCGTGCAAGCCAGGGTGAAGGCTCCAGAGAGATTCGAAGGCATCTCGAACAGTACATGAGTGGTTCGGGAGCGTGATAACAACTCGGCCGTCCGTGTAGACGGAAAGCTTACCGGGCAGGCGCACAGTGATTCGCATCAGTCCACCTTGCAAAGACAGGAACCGCTCCGCCAACCGTAAGTCTGACCTCGATCGCGCGCTTCTCCTAAATTGCGATTTGTTTCGGCTCGACAGCGCGCCAGGAACGATCTTTTGACGTTGCCCGTGAAGCCTGCTCACGTTCCCGCACCGATAGAATGGTTAGCCCACTCTACCCCTTTCAGCGATCATTTGCAGAACGAAGACCGCGGGCGCACCCCTGCTTTAATATCGCGATGCCAGGTTGCGATTGCGCACTCCCAGTTTCTTCAAAATACGATGGACGTGGTTCTTGGCCGTGTACTCGGAAATACAAAGTTTCGCGGCAATCTCCTTGTTGGTCAGATTGTGGGAAACCAACCCCAGTACTTTTCGCTCGCGAATGGTTAGGACCGGAGAGGGGAGAACCGGTTGGCTTTGGCTGCTGGCAAGATTGGCAAGGTGGGAAAACAAGGCATGGGTGATGTGGGGCGGGCAGGTAAATTCCTCGTTTCCGACCGATTGCAACACCCGGATCAGCTCCTCTGACGAAGAAGATGGTGGCACGTATCCGCTGGCTCCAGCGGCAGCCAACCTCACTACTTTCTCTTCTGATTCCTCCACTCCAAGGATGACCACCTTCGCAGTCGGATAACGGGTAGTGATGGAATGAACCAACTCCAGGGCGGGATCAATACGAGAATCCACATCGACGACGATGATTCCGTACGTTCCGAGCGCATCGGGGTTTGGTTGAGCAAAGGGGGCAGCAACAAAGCTTGAGTGACAGTTTAGCGAAAGCGCCACCGACTCGGCACGGTAGCGACAGGAAGAAATGACAGCGACGTTCGCGGCTGGTGAACTCATCGAGCCTCTGCTCGTGCTTTCCATTGGATCCGAGGCCGAAAGGGTTCGTGCACTATAACACCGAGTCGGGGAAATTACTACTTCTCCGTAATTCGGGTGGTGTCCTAATTTGCAAATTTAGGACACTAGCATAATTCGTTTTCGATGTGGGCCCAAGCTCAGAGTCGGCTTTTGAGGCCCGCCCATTTTTTCCCGCCACACATCAGGTGGGCGTCCAAGACACCTACGGCGTGGGGTCGAGCCCGGGTTGCCAATAGCACCAGCAATCCACACTGTCGCAACCTCGGATAAGCCAGAGGAGCGGGAGAGGACTGATGCTAGGGGGCTGGCGGACCAAGGTGATGCCCATGATGATAAGGATTCTTCTGGGGACGGTCGGGGCGGAATGGGCGAAAATGTTGGCCGAAATTATCCAGAAAGACCAGGAACTCAAGATTGTTGCTGTGTGCGAAGACCCGCTCGATCTGCTCATCCGCGCAGGTGAGCTCTCGGCAGATGTGGTTGTGCTCACCCAGTTGCCACAAGGGCTTGAGCCGGGGATCTGCAGTCACCTGCTGCTCGAGCATCCCAACCTTGCCTTGGTGCTTCTCCCGGAGCGGCCAGGAAGGAACGTTCTGTGGCGATTGATGCTTCGTAAAGAGTCTTGGAGCGATGCCGACGAATACGCTCTCCACCTCGCCCTGCGGAGTCGGCGCGCCGATCCGTATACCAGAGAAAGCTAGCCCGCCCACGATTCAGGCGGTTCGAGCGCGGCCTGCGCCCGGATGAAGCACGTACGCCTGAGGAGACTGGGGCTTGATCCACGCCGCCTCGTGGCGGTTTCTTACTTTGAGTTTCTCCAGAAGATGATGCACATGGTTTTTGACCGTGTTGGCTGATATGCACAGGCGATCGGCAATCTCTTTGTTGCTTAAACCATCCTTTACCAGAAGCAGGATCTCTCTTTCACGAATTGTAAGTTGCTCTTTGGGAGCGGAAACCGGCGCACTACTCCGCCGGTGAATCGCGCTGAGCACGAGCTGAGTAACGCGTCCGGAGCATGACACGCGGTTGTCGCAGACCATCCGCAGAGTGTTTGCCAAGTGGGAAAGGCTGTCAGCGCTCCGCACCCACGCACAGGCGCCTTCTTCGATGAAGCGAACCATGTCCGCATCCGATCCCTCAACCCCCAGCAGCACGATTTTTCCGGAAGGATATTTCGTTCGTCCCTGGTGCACGTTGGCGATGACGGCTTCAGGGCTCCCGGCGGCAGCGACTAGAACAACGCCGACTGGATTAACAGGAGTCTCGGACTCGATCTCTGGATCACAAACGATCCAATCATAATTAGAGAGAGCAATTTTGACCGCTTCGTAAGGCAGGCGCTGAAGTCCGATGGCTACGGCTACGTTCTTCAGCATATCCAAATCTTCCACAGGTGCCCCCCCCAGTAATTAACGTGCTAGCCAAGGCCAGATCGGCTTCCAGAACGGAAGCGCGTTAACACATTGACTTCGCTGCGAGGCTCAATTTAGCGGGATAAACCATAGACCACAATCCTCTGATGGTCCCAAAAAGATTCATTTCTCAGCGCGGCCTTTTCCCGTTTTGGGATTTTTCCAGGAAATCGTTCACGGTCGGCGCCAGCTCTTATGCCCAAAAGCCAATGGAAATCTGGGTGCTTAGGTGTTCACAAAATGAAAACAGAATTCCTCGAAGGTCCCCACTCGCGGTCACTCTCACTACCAGCACACGCAGATCTGCGGCCGAACTTCCGTGGGCGCGCTACCTTTTGCTGTGGCCAGCGCGCCATAGAGATAAGACACGCAACCCGTCAAATCCTGAACGTAGATTAAGTCCAATGCTAAGTAGCAAATTACGCTCGGGAGAAGTTGAGGAATTAAAGCGCGCCCTACATGCACGACGGTCGTTCAGATCTTTGCCGGGGAAAAAGCCTCCGATTCCGCGCGCACGTTCCATGGGTCCCCACTTCTGCATAACAGATATTCATGGAGATTGAACCCTTGTGTTCGGTCATGACAACTGGGCGAACACTCACTGCACTCTGAGTTGCGG